>NZ_JBFREQ010000006.1:0-261348 GCF_052114385.1 Variovorax sp. M-6
TGCAGGCCACGACCACGCTCAAGTTCTTCGACTGGGCCTACAAGAACGGCGACAAGACCGCCGGCGACCTCGACTACGTGCCGATGCCCGACAAGGTGAAGGGCGCGATCGCCACCGCCTGGGGTGAGATCAAGGACGCTTCGGGCAAGCCCGTCGCGATCAAGTAAACACCCCTCGGCGCGCACATGAGCCGCTGGGCAGACCCAAGGCGAACACCGAAGCGCTTCGGCGCGGAGGCCGCCTGGTGAGCACACCGCTTGATCGCGCGCCGGATTCGGAGCGACACGTGTCATCCACATTCCCTGCCAGCGCCACCACGCTCGACCGCCCGGCCGAGCGCGCCCGCGCCCAAGCCGGCCCGCCCCCGGCCAAGCAGCCGCGCAGCGGCCCCACCACCGATCGCCTGTTCGGCTGGGCCGCCAAGGGTGCCGCGCTGCTGACGCTCGCGATGCTGATCGGCATCCTGCTGTCGCTGCTGGTCGGCGCCTGGCCCGCCATTTCCAAGTTCGGCCTCGGTTTCCTGACCAGCAGCGTCTGGGATCCGGTCAAGGACGAGTACGGCGGCCTGGTGATGATCTACGGCACGCTGGCCACCTCGCTGATTGCGCTGCTGATCGCGGTGCCCGTGAGCTTCGGCATCGCGCTGTTCCTCACCGAGATGTCGCCGGCCTGGCTCAAGCGGCCGCTCGGCACCGCGATCGAACTGCTGGCCGCGGTGCCGTCGATCGTCTACGGCATGTGGGGCCTGCTGGTGTTCGGTCCGATCCTCTCGACCTACGTGCAGCAGCCGCTGCAGAAGCTGTTCGAGGGCGTGCCCTACCTGGGTGCGCTGGTGGCGGGCCCGCCCGTGGGCATCGGCATCCTGTCGGCCGGCATCATCCTGGCGATCATGATCATTCCGTTCATCGCCTCGGTGATGCGCGACGTGTTCGAGGTCACGCCGCCGCTGCTCAAGGAGTCGGCCTACGGGCTCGGCTCCACCACCTGGGAAGTGGTTTCCAAGGTCGTGCTGCCCTACACCAAGGCCGGCGTCATCGGCGGCATCATGCTCGGCCTGGGCCGCGCACTGGGCGAGACGATGGCCGTCACCTTCGTGATCGGCAACACCAACCAGCTCAATTCGCTGTCGGTCTTCGAGCCGGCCAACAGCATCACCTCGGTGCTGGCCAACGAATTCGCCGAAGCCGGCGCCGGCCTGCACCAGGCCTCGCTGATGTACCTCGGCCTGGTGCTGTTCTTCATCACCTTCGTGGTGCTGTCGCTGTCCAAGCTGCTGCTGCAGCGCATGAAGAAGAGCGAGGGCACCAAGTCATGACCACCGCGGAACGCCTCCTGAACGCCAAGACGCTGGACGAGACGCGCGCGGCGCGCTTCGCCGGTCGCAAGCGGCTCAACTTCATCGCATTGACGCTCTCGCTGGCCGCGATGGCCTTCGGCGTCTTCTGGCTGGTCTGGATCCTCTGGGAAACGCTGCGCCTGGGCGTCGGCGGCCTGGCGCTCAGCACCCTGACCGAGATGACGCCGCCGCCGAACGAGGCCGGTGGCATCGCCAACGCGATCTTCGGCTCGCTGGTGATGGTGCTCATGGCCACCTTCGTCGGCACGCCGATCGGCATCATGGCCGGCATCTACCTGGCCGAATACAACCCCAAGGGCTGGCTGTCGACCCTCGTGCGCTTCGTCAACGACATCCTGCTGTCGGCGCCCTCGATCGTGATCGGCCTGTTCGTGTATGCGGTGGTGGTGGCCTACTTCAAGTCCTTCTCAGGCCTGGCCGGCGCGCTGGCGCTGGCGCTGATCGTGATCCCGGTGGTGATCCGCACCACCGAGAACATGCTGCAGCTGGTGCCGCCGGGCCTGCGCGAAGCGGCCTACGCGCTGGGCACGCCGAAGTGGAAGGTGATCCTGAGCATCACGCTGCGCGCCGCGCGCGCCGGGGTGGTCACGGGCGTGCTGCTGGCGGTGGCCCGCATCGCGGGGGAAACCGCGCCGCTGCTCTTCACCGCGCTCAGCAACCAGTTCTGGACCTCCGACGTGACGCAGCCGATGGCCAGCCTGCCGGTGACCATCTTCAAGTTCGCGATGAGCCCGTACGAGAA
Source organism: Variovorax sp. M-6 (assembly GCF_052114385.1). NCBI lineage: Bacteria > Pseudomonadati > Pseudomonadota > Betaproteobacteria > Burkholderiales > Comamonadaceae > Variovorax > Variovorax sp. M-6. Next base: position 2,100 of record NZ_JBFREQ010000006.1, read on the forward strand.
CTGGCAGCAGCTGGCCTGGGCCGGCGTGTTCCTGATCACGGTCGCGGTGCTGGCGCTCAACATCCTCGCGCGGATCCTCACGCGCAACAAACTCTGAACATCATGCCAACCACTCTCGCCCAGCCGACGCGCTCGAAGATCTCGGTCAAGGACCTGAACTTCTACTACGGCAAGTTCCACGCGCTCAAGGGCATCAACCTCGAGATTCCCGAGAACAAGGTGACGGCCTTCATCGGTCCGTCGGGCTGCGGAAAGTCGACCCTGCTGCGCACCTTCAACCGCATGTTCGAGCTCTACCCGGAGCAGCGCGCCGAGGGCACGATCGCCCTCGACGGCGAGAACCTGCTGACCTCCAAGCAGGACGTGGCGCTGATCCGCGCCAAGGTCGGCATGGTGTTCCAGAAGCCGACGCCGTTCCCGATGTCGATCTACGACAACATCGCCTTCGGCGTGAAGCTGTTCGAGAACCTGAGCGCCTCCGAGATGGACGACCGGGTCGAATGGGCGCTCAAGAAGGCCGCGCTCTGGACGGAGGTGCGCGACAAGCTCCAGCAAAGCGGCTCCGGGCTCTCGGGCGGCCAGCAGCAGCGCCTGTGCATCGCGCGCGGCATCGCGATCAAGCCGGAAGTGCTCTTGCTCGATGAACCCTGCTCGGCACTCGACCCGATCTCCACGGCGAAAATCGAGGAGTTGATCGCCGAGCTCAAAAGCGAGTACACCGTGGTCATCGTGACCCACAACATGCAGCAGGCGGCGCGCTGCAGCGACTACACCGCCTACATGTACCTGGGCGACCTGATCGAGTTCGGCGCGACCGAGGACCTGTTCTTCAAGCCGAAGCGCAAGGAGACCGAGGACTACATCACCGGCCGATTCGGCTAAGGGGACAGAAATGACCGAAAAGCATCTTTCCAGCCAGTTCGACAGCGAACTCAACACCGTGTCCTCGCGCGTGATGGAGCTCGGCGGCATGGTCGAGGCCCAGATCCACCAGGCGGTCTACGCGCTGCAGGAGTTCGATGCCGAGGCGGCCGAGCGCGTCGCCGAGACCGAGCACCGCGTCAACGCGATGGAAATCGAGATCGACCGCGAGCTGTCGTCGATCATCGCCCGCCGCCAGCCGACCGCGCGCGACTTGCGCCTGCTGATCGCGATCTCCAAGACCACCGCCAACCTCGAGCGCGTGGGCGACGAGGCGAACAAGATCGCGCGCATGGTCAAGTCGATCATCGAGAGCGGGTCGGCCCGCGCGCTGCCCTCGTCCGAGCTGCGCATCGCCGCCGACCTGGCCTCGGGCCTGCTGCGCAAGGCGCTCGACGCCTTCGCGCGGCTGGACACCGCGGCGGCGCTGTCGATCCTCAAGGACGACGACCTGATCGACAAGGAGTTCGATGGCTTCGTGCGCAAGCTGGTCACCTACATGATGGAAGACCCGCGCAAGATCTCCGCCAGCCTGGACCTGCTGTTCCTCGCCAAGGCCATCGAGCGCATCGGCGATCACGCCAAGAACATCGCCGAGTTCATCATCTACATCGTCAAGGGGGCCGATGTGCGGCACACTTCGATGCAGGAGATCGAGTCGGCACTGCAATGAAGTCCGCCTGCAATTCATGAAGAAACCTAGGATCCTGATCGTCGAAGACGAGTCCTCGATCGCCGAGCTGATCGCCGTCAACCTGCGCCACAACGGCTTCGAGCCGATCTGGGCCGAGGACGGCGCGGCGGCGCAGCGTGAGATCGATGCCTTTCTGCCCGACCTGGTGCTGCTCGACTGGATGCTGCCGGGCCAGAGCGGCCTGCAACTGGCGCGCCAATGGCGCAAGGACCCGCGCACCAAGGCCATCCCGATCCTGATGCTGACCGCGCGCGGCGACGAGCCCGACAAGGTGGCCGGGCTCGATGCCGGCGCCGACGACTACATCACCAAGCCCTTTTCCACTCAGGAGATGCTGGCGCGCATCCGTGCCGTGCTGCGCCGCCGGGCACCTGAAGCAGTGGCCGAACGGGTGGAGATCGGCGAGCTGGCGCTCGACACCGCCACCCATCGTGTCACCTGGCAAGGGGCGCCGCTGAAGGTCGGGCCGACCGAGTTCAAGCTTCTGGGCTTCCTGATGCAGCACGCCGAGCGCGTCCACAGCCGCGCCCAGCTGCTCGACAAGGTGTGGGGCGACCACGTCTACATCGAGGAGCGCACGGTCGACGTGCACGTCAAGCGCCTGCGCGAGTCGCTCGGTGCAGCCGCGCCGATGGTCGAGACCGTGCGCGGCGCGGGCTACCGGCTCACTGCCCAGGCCACGGTCTGAAAGTCCAACGCGCCAGATGCCCGGTCGGCTGCGACCGGGCGGGATAATCGTTCGGCATGCCGTTTCGTATCGCCACCTTCCTCACGGCTTCCGCCCTCGGCGGCGGCGCGGCCGCGGCGCTGCTGGGCTGGCACCATGCCTGGCTCGGTGCCTGGCTTGGCGCGCTGCTGTGGCTGCTGCTCGACGCCTGGCGCGCCCAACGGCTGCTGAACGTGCTGCGCAAGGACGTCGCCGGGCTGCCGTCGCGCGGGCCCGGGGTCTGGGGCGAACTGTCCGAGCGCATCCGCAAGCTGCTGCGCGAGCGCGAGCAGCAGACCCGCCAGGCAGAGGACCGGCTGCAGGAGTTCCTCGCCGCCATCCAGGCCTCGCCGAACGGCGTCGTGCTGCTCGACGAGCAGGGGCGCATCGAATGGTGCAACCAGACCGCCGCCGGCCAGTTCGGCATCGACGCCGAGCGCGACCTGCTCCAGCACCTGGCCAACCTGGTGCGCGACCCGGCCTTCGTGGCCTACCTGGCCTCCTGGAACTACAGCCGCGACGTCGTGATCGATGCCCCGGCGCAGGCCTCTCAGCATCGCGGCCATCCCGCGCGGCTGTCGGTGCAGGTGCATCCCTACGCCGGCAACCGCCGCATGCTGCTGACGCGCGACATCACCTCGCTCGAGCAGGCCGAGGCCATGCGGCGTGACTTCGTCGCCAACGTCTCGCACGAGATCCGCACCCCGCTCACGGTGCTGGCGGGCTTCGTCGAGACCTTGCAGAACCTGCCGCTCGATGCCGAGGAGCGGGCCCGCTATCTGGCGCTCATGGGCCAGCAGTCGCACCGCATGGAGACGCTGGTCAACGACCTGCTGACCCTGTCGCGGCTGGAGGGCAGCGCGGCCCCGCCGGCCCATCGCTGGACCCGCGTGCGGGCCCTGATGGCGCAGTGCGAGGACGAGGGCAAGGGGCTGTCGAGCCGGCTGTCCTCGCAGGGTCACCAGTTGTCGTTCACGATCGAGGCCGACTCCGAGATCGCCGGCGGACCGACCGAGCTGCAGAGCGCAATGTCCAATCTCGTGAGCAACGCCATCCGCTACACGCCCGGTGGCGGCGACATCGAGGTGACCTGGCGCCTGCTGCCCGACGGCCGAGGCGAATACGCGGTGCGCGACAGCGGCCCCGGCATCGCCGCGGAGCACCTGCCGCGCCTGACCGAGCGCTTCTACCGCATCGACCGCAGCCGCTCGCGCGAGACCGGCGGCACCGGCCTCGGCCTGGCGATCGTGAAGCACATCGCGCAGCGCCACGGTGCCGAGTTGCGCATCGAGAGCACGGTCGGCAAGGGCTCTCGTTTTGCGCTCGTGTTTCCGGTGACGCGCCTGCGGCAGGCTTCGCCGATCAGCGTCGTCGCCTGAGCGTGGCCGCCAGCAGCGCGATGAACAGGCCGGCGGTGAGGGCCAGCGCCAGCGCCCCCATCAGCCAAAAGGCCAGCGGCGACTGCATCGCGGTCCAGGGGCCGATGCCGCGATAGGCCAGCAGGTAGCTGCCGCCGAGCCCCACGCCCCACAGCAGCGTGCAATAGAGGACCAGCGGCAGCACGGTGACGCGATAGCAGCGCAGGACGAAGACGCACAGCGTCTGCAATGCATCGGCGAAGTGATAGACCGCGGTGGCCAGCAGCAGTGTCGCGCCGAGCGCCACCACCGCCGGGTTGGCCGAATAGATGTCCGCGAGCTGCCAGCGCAGCGTGGCCATCGCGGCCGCGAACAGCAACGCGAAGAACACGGTCAGTTCGAAGCCCCTGCGGCAGGCGCGCCGCGCGAGCGCGGCGTCGCCGGCGCCGAGCCAGAAGCTGACCCGCGCGCTGGTCGCGATGGCGAGCGACAGCGGCATCATGTAGGCCACCGCCGTGAGATTGGAAGCGATCTGGTGCGCGGCCGAGGCCGCGGTTCCCAGCCGCGCGATGAACAGCGCCATCAGCGTGAACGAGGTCACCTCCACCAGCACCGACAGTCCGGCCGGCACGCCGAGACGCGCGAACAGGCGGATCTGCCGCCAGTCGGGCGCTTCGATCCGCTGCCAGAAGCGGTAGCCCGTGTAGAAGGGATCGCTGCGCAGCAGCCAGATGGCGGCGCCGAGCATCGTGTAGTTGACCACCAGCGTGGCCCAGCCGCAGCCCACCAGCCCCATGGCCGGCATTCCGGCGCCGCCGAAGGTGAACCAGATCGACAGCGGCAGCTTCACGCCCAGCGAGCCCAGCTGCAGCCAGGTCACGAGCTGGGGCTTGCCCAGGCCCTGGTTGAGGGTGCTGAAGAGCCGGAACAGAAGGGCCGGCGCCAGCGCGAAGGCGAGCACCTGCAGGTAGGCCTCGACGTCGTCGCGCATCGCAGGCGGCACTTCGGTCCAGCGCAGCAGCGGTGCCGGGAACAGCAGCACCGCCATGCCGATCGCGATCGTGATCGCACAGAGGTAGAGCGACTGCCGGACCGAACGGCCGACCTCGTGCGTACGGCCGGCGCCGTGGAGCTCGGCCCAGATCGGCAGCAGCGCCTGCAGCGCGCCCATCAGCGAGACGAAGACGCTGATGAAGATCGCGGAGCCGACCGACAGCGCCGCCAGTGCGCCTTCGGCATAGCGGCCGGCGACGATCGTGTCGGTCACGCCGAAGGCCATCACCGCGAGCTGGCCGACCAGCACCGTCGCCGCGTGGCGTGCGATCACCCGCCGTTCGCTGGCCACCGGCGGTTCGCTAGCCACCGGCCGGGACGATCCGTTGGTAGAGCAGCAGGTCGTCGCTCGGGCTGGTCGGTCGCCGCAGCGTGCCGATCAGGCGCCAACCGTCGAGGTTCACGATGTCGTGCAGGCGGGCGATCGCCTCGGGGCTGACGAGCAGCCAGGGGCAGGGCGCGTCGGTGCCGAGCGAGCGGAGCTTGAAGCCGCCGTGGTAGCGCAGCGCCGCGATGTGCGGCCGATTGAGCGCGAGCTCGGAAATGCACTCGGTCTGGCCGACCTTCTCCGCGATCGCCCGCACCTGGGGCACGTAGCTGCGCGCGTAGTCGAGCAGCGGCAGCCACAGCGTCATCAGCAGCATCCAGCACAGCGCGGCACCGCCGGCCGGCAGCACCAGGGTCTTCCAGAGCGCGGCGCGATGGCGTCCGGTGCGCCAGCGGACCAGCCAGGCCCAGGCGAGCGTCGCGGCGACGGCGAAGATGAAGGCGACGACAGAGAAATGCGGCACGAAGCCCGGTGCCAGCTTGGCGACATTGGCCGCGGGCTTGGCCGGCACACCGGTCTGCATCGCCACCCAGATCACCCAGATGATGATGGCCGAGCCGCTGAAGAACAGGAGCGTGAACCAGTCGATCAGCGCCGCCACGCTGCGCCGCAAGGTCGGCAGCGCGAAGGCGGCCAGCGTCGCGAGGGCGGGCAGCGCGAGCAGCAGCGAGCGCTCGGAGAAGTCGGTGGTCCAGGTGGCGAGCAGCGGCATCAGCGCGAACCACAGCGGCAGCGCGACGTGGCGTGCCGTCAGTTGCCGGCGCCAGCGCCAGAGGGTCCAGACGGCCAGCGGCCAGGTCGGCCAGGTGAACCACAGCAGCAACTTGGCCTGGCTGCGCACCTCGGAGAGCACGCGGCCGTTGGGATCGCCGCCCGGCAACGCGATCTTCCACTGGAAGAGCCCGAGCGCGGCCGCAAGCGCCGCCGCCAACAACGTGGCGGCCAGCACCGCTGCGATCGCGCCGACGCTGTAGGTCGGTTCGGATTCGGAAGTCTCGTCGGCGCTGCTGCGCCTGCGCTCCGCGGCAAGGACCAGGACACAGCCGAGGCCCAGTCCCAGGCCGACCGTCGGCCCCCCGGACAGCGCCATCCCGCAGCTGCCGATCAGCAGCGCGATGAAGGCGCCGATCCGGTGATAGGGCAGGGCCGCGACGCCGTAGAAGAGATGGGAGGCGAAGAACAGTTGGGCCAGCGCGGGCGTGGTCTCGTGACCGAGTTGCGCCAGCCCCAGCGAGGCGATCAGGGCCAGCACGGCGCCATCGGCGATGGCGCGCGCATAGTCGGTCGGCCGTGCCTCGCCGCCGAAGGCGAAGGCCACCGGCTGCGCGCGCGGTGTGCGCGCCAGGTAGTAGGCGGCATACCAGGTGGCGCTGAAAGCACCCCAGAGCAGCAGTGCGAAGGCGATGCGCACCGCCAGGTCGGGGCTGAGCCAGGCCGGTGCGATCTTGATGGCCCAGGCGCCGATCCAGTAGGGCAGCAGCGCCGGTGTCTCGGGCCGGAGGCCGAGCAGCATCGGGTCCAGCCAGCGCGCGAGGCCTCCGGTGCCCTTCGCGAGTTCGGCCATGAAGCCGAAGGCCGCGATGTCGGCGCTCTTCCACGGCCCCCGGCCCACCAGTCCCGGCATCAGGTAGGCCGCGCACAGCAGCAGCAGCGCGATCCGCGGCAGGCGGCGCACGGCGCTCTGGGCAACGATCGCTGGCGTCGGCTGGTTCAAGGGTGGGGCGTGGAGCGTGCGGGGCTAAAGAAAAAAAGGGCAGCGCGGTAAACCGGGCTGCCCTCGACGCGGAAGCGCCCTCCTTACTTGGAGGCGGCGCCGGTGGTCTTGCCGAAGCGGTTGCGGAACTTCTCGACGCGGCCACCCATGTTGTCGACCGACTTTTGCGTGCCGGTGTAGAAGGGGTGCGACTCGCTCGAGGTGTCGAGCTTGAAGAGAGGCAGTTCGCGACCGTCGTCGGTCTTGCCCATCTCCTTGGTGTTCGCGCACGAACGGGTCACGAACTTGAAGCCGTTCGACAGGTCGACGAACAGAACTTCGCGGTAGTTGGGGTGAATGCCTTCTTTAGCCATGATCTTTCCTTTGAGTCGATGCGAGAGCCACTGGGTGTCGTTGGCCTGGGGCCGTCAAGCCGCGGCAGGAGGCCGCGCAGCACTTTTCGCTAAGCCCGCAATTATCGCATACTGGATGTTTTCCGCGCCAGAGGCTCCCTCACCATGCCGTTCTCCAACTTGCGCGCCGGCCTGGTCGGCTACGGATTCGCCGGCCAGACCTTCCACGCACCCGTGCTGTCGGCGGTCCCCGGGCTGGAGCTCGGCGCCGTCGCGAGTTCGCAGCCGCACAAGGTCCATGCCGATTGGCCCGGCGTGGACGTGGTCCCCGACGTCGGCGGCTTGTTGCGCCGAAGCGACATCGACCTGATCGTCATCGCCGCGCCCAATGCCCAGCATCATCCGCTGGCCAGGCAGGCGCTGGAAGCCGGCAAGCACGTGGTGGTCGACAAGCCTTTCACGCTCGATGCGGCCCAGGCGCGCGAACTGGCCGCTCTGGCCGAGCGCAAGGGCCGGCTGCTGTCGGTCTACCAGAATCGTCGCTTCGACTCCGACTTCCTGAGCCTGCGCGACCTGCTGGCACGCGGCGAACTCGGTCGCCCGGTGTATTTCGAATCGCATTTCGACCGCTTCCGGCCGCAGGTGCGCGAGCGCTGGCGCGAACAGCCGGTGCCCGGCGCGGGCCTCTGGGTCGACCTCGGCTCGCACCTGCTCGACCAGGCGGTGCAGCTCTTCGGCCGGCCCGACACGCTTCAACTCGACATCGCCGCCTTGCGCGAGCGCGCGCTGGTCGAAGACTATTTCCATGCCGTCCTGCGCTACGAAAGCGGCGGGCACGCCCCCTTGCGCGTGGTTCTGCACGCGACCACGCTGGCGGCCTTTCCGGCCCCGCGCTACATCGTGCACGGCACGCGCGGCAGCTACCTCAAGCGCGGCGTCGACCCGCAGGAGGATGCGCTGCGCGCCGGCGGCCGGCCCGGCGAAGCGGGGTGGGGCGTCGACCCGGTCGAAGGCGAACTCACGCTGGTGGGGATCGAGGGCCGGGCGGCAACGCAGAAGCGGCCCACGCAGGCGGGTAACTATGTCGGCTACTACGCGGCGGTGCGCGATGCGATCCTGGGAAAGGGCCCGAATCCGGTGACGCCGGAGCAGGCGGTCGAGCTGATGGAACTGCTCGACCTGGGGCGCCAGAGCGCGGCGGAAGGCCGGGCCCTGGCGGCGCGCTGACAAGCCGTCAGCGCGAGAAGGCGATCAGCCCCCGCGACGCATCATGTCGAAGAACTCGACATTGGTCTTGGTCGCCTTCATGTTCTTGAGCATCAGCTCCATCGCCTCGATCTCGTCCATGTTGTACATGAGCTGGCGAAGGATGCGCGTCTTCTGCAGGATCTCGGGCGGCAGCAGCAACTCTTCGCGGCGCGTGCCGCTGCGGTTGAGCTGGATCGAGGGGAACACGCGCTTCTCGTAGAGACGGCGGTCGAGGTGGATTTCGGAGTTGCCGGTGCCCTTGAACTCTTCGAAGATCACTTCGTCCATGCGGCTGCCGGTGTCGATCAGCGCGGTGCCGATGATGGTCAGCGAGCCGCCTTCTTCCACGTTGCGTGCGGCGCCGAGGAAGCGCTTCGGGCGCTGCAGCGCGTTGGAGTCGACGCCGCCGGTCAGCACCTTGCCCGAGGAGGGCACGACGTTGTTGTAGGCGCGGGCCAGGCGGGTGATCGAGTCGAGCAGGATCACCACGTCCTTCTTGAGTTCGACCAGGCGCTTGGCGCGCTCGATGACCATTTCGGCGACGTGCACGTGGCGCGCGGCAGGCTCGTCGAAGGTCGAGGCAATGACCTCGCCCTTCACGGTGCGCTGCATTTCGGTCACTTCTTCGGGCCGCTCGTCGACCAGCAGCACCATCATGTGGACGTCGGGGTAGTTGGCGCTGATCGCATGCGCGATGTGCTGCATCATCACCGTCTTGCCGCTCTTGGGCGGCGCCACCAGCAGGGCACGCTGGCCCTTGCCGATCGGGGCGATGATGTCGATGATCCGGCCGGTCAGGTTTTCCTCGCCCTTGATCTCGCGCTCGAGACGCATCTGCTCCTTGGGGAACAGCGGCGTCAGGTTCTCGAACATGACCTTGTGCTTGTTGGCCTCGGGGGCGCCGTCGTTGACCTTGTCGAGCTTGGTCAGCGCGAAGTAGCGCTCGCCGTCTTTCGGCGTGCGCACTTCGCCTTCGATCATGTCGCCGGTGTGCAGGTTGAAGCGCCGGACCTGGCTGGGCGAGATGTAGATGTCGTCCGTACTCGCCGTGAAGCTGGTGTCCGGGCTGCGCAGGAAGCCGAAGCCGTCGGGCAGGATCTCGAGCACGCCGTCGGCGAACACCTGCTCGCCGGCCTTGGCCCGCTTCTTGATGATTGCGAACATCAACTCCTGCTTGCGCATACGGCCGATGTTTTCGATTTCAAGCGCTTCAGCCTGCTTGAAGACTTCGGACACGTGGAGTGCCTTGAGTTCGTTTAAGTGCATGGAATGACCCCGTGTGGGGAAATCAGTCTGGAACCAGGAGGGGGAGGTTTGAGGAGAGGCGAGAGATGCCTCACAAACCGGGGAACTCGAACCGGGTCCCTGGAAGGGCCGGTGATCTGTGGGAGATTATGACAGGAAAAAAGCAGGCCGCCGGCGCATTGCGCGCGGGCGGCCCCGGGGACGTCAGGCGAGCTGCTGATCGATGAACGCCGTGAGCTGCGCCTTGCTCATGGCGCCGACCTTGGTGGCGGCCAACTGGCCGTCCTTGAACAGCATCAGGGTGGGGATGCCGCGGATGCCGAACTTGGCCGGGATGTCGCGGTTCTCGTCGACGTTCATCTTGGCGATCTGCAGCTTGCCTTCATAGGTGCTGGAGACCTCGTCGAGGATCGGCGCGATCATCTTGCAGGGACCGCACCATTCGGCCCAGTAGTCGACCAGAACAGGCTTGCCGGACTTGAGCACGTCGGCTTCGAAAGAAGAGTCGGAGATGTGTTTGATGAGGTCGCTGGCCATGGGGGTGTGTCCTTCTGCGCGGAGAGTTTCGGTGCAGCTAAAGTGCGGGTCATTGTGACAGAAACCAAGTGATGCCGTGGTCGGCGCGCAAGCTATGGCGCCGATAGCCAAAGCGGTGACACTTGGCGCATGAATCAAGAAAAGAAAGTCGCGGTGGTCGGTGGCGGCCCCGCCGGATTGATGGCCGCCGAGGTGCTCGGCGGCGCGGGCATCGAGGTGCATCTCTACGACACCATGCCCTCGGTCGGACGCAAGTTCCTTCTGGCCGGCCGCGGTGGCCTCAACCTCACGCACTCGGAGCCCTACGACCTCTTTGTCGGCCGCTTCGGCCCGCAGCGCGCCGCGCTCGAGCCCCTGCTGCGAGCGTTCGGCCCCGATCAATTGCGCGCGTGGGCGCATGGACTCGGCATCGAGACCTTCGTGGGCACGTCGGGGCGCGTGTTCCCGAAGGACATGAAGGCCGCGCCGCTGCTGCGTGCCTGGCTGCATCGGCTGCGGCAGGCCGGCGTGCGGTTCCACATGCGTCACCGCTGGCTGGGCTGGCCCGATGCGGCGATGCCGGCCACCACGCTGCGCTTCGCCGCGCCCGACGCCGAGGTCGTTGCCTCCCACGATGCCGTGGTGCTGGCACTCGGCGGCGCGAGCTGGTCGCGGCTGGGATCCGATGGCGCCTGGGTGCCGTGGGTGGCCGGACGCGGCGTGGCGGTCGCGCCGCTGGTGCCGGCCAACTGCGGCTTCGACCTCGGCTGGACCCCGTATTTCGCGGAGCGCTTTGCCGGCATGCCCTTCAAGTCGGTGGCGATCACGGTCAGCGACGCCCAGGGTCGGCGCTTCGCGCGCAAGGGCGAGTTCGTGGCGACCGCCACCGGCATCGAAGGCAGCCTGATCTATGCGGCTGCGGCCTTGTTGCGCGACGAGATCGCCGAGCGCGGCAGCGCCCTCCTGATGCTCGACCTGCTGCCCGACCGCAGCGCCGAACAGGTGCGCGCCGCGGTGCTGCATCCCCGCGGCGCGCGTTCGCTGGCCAGTCACCTGAAGAGCCGGCTCGGCCTCGAGGGCATCAAGGCCGGCGTGCTGCATGAAGTGCTCACGCGCGAAGAAATGCAGTCGCCCGACAAGCTCGCCGAAACCATCAAGGCGGTGCCGCTCAGGCTGCTGGCGCCGAGGCCGCTCGATGAAGCCATCAGCACCGGCGGCGGCGTGCGCTTCGATGCGCTCGATGACAAGCTCATGGGTGCCGCGCTGCCGGGCGTGTTCTTTGCAGGCGAGATGCTCGACTGGGAAGCGCCGACCGGCGGCTATCTGCTGACCGCCTCGATGGCGAGCGGCGCGGCGGCCGCGCGCGGCGTGCTGGAGCGCTTGAAGTAGCGCTCGGAATTCAGTTTTCCCGGACCTTCCAGTGCCGGGCGGTGGTTGCGATGACCCGCGCCGCCTGCGCCCTGATCGGAGGAGCCGGGGCCTGTTCGCGGGCCACCCGAAAGGGCCAGGAGGAGCGCGCCGCCAGGCGCGGCGCAGGCCGCAAAGGCAGCACCCGGCCAACATTCAAGGAAGGGTTGAAGGGGGGCATGGTCTCGCCTTTGTCTTGTTGTTGGAGGCGGTCCATTCTAGCAAAATGACTGTATAAAAATACAGTAATTCGCGAATGGGGGTGATACTTTCGTTTAAGGCTGCCTTCAGCGAGATCGTCGAAGCTCGGCGTCATGTGCCGCAGGACTTGCTCACCAGCCTGGATCGCCTGCGGACCCCGATTGGCCCACCTCCATCACAGCATGACCCCGAACAACATGACCTCTGCCGCAGACATCCTGGCGAGTGGTCGCCGCGCGGATGCGCAGGCCGAAGCCCTCGGCGCCGACACGCGTTCCGCCTGCAAACGGGCCGCCCGCGCAATGACCGCCTATCTGGGCACTTGCGGCGAACAAGCCCTGAGCTATCCGCAGATCAATCTGATCCGCGCCGTGCATCTGGCCGAGACGGCCGCTGGCCATCCGCCGCGCAATGCGAGCCAGCTCCTGGGCATGGTGGCCCATTGGTTCACGCCGATGCAGATGGAGTTCGCGGCCGAGCTGTTGACCGAGAGCCTCGAGGGCGAGGCGGGCGAGGGCTGGGCGATCCTGGACGAACTCGAGGTCATTGCTGCCGAGGTGCAGCGCGCCGGATGACGCGATGCGGTCCCCGGAGGGCGCCATGCCCGGTGGACATCGCGCTTCCCGCCCATCAGGCCAGCCTTGCCAGTGCCGGCGAAGCGCGTAGCATGCGCCGGATCACCTCTCGGTGAAACGCCTCGCCGCACTGTGCGAGGTTCGCGCCCGTGACGCGCAGGTCAATTCACTGGTCGTGATCTGGATCGACGGCAGGCGGCCGCGTCGGTTCGAGGCAGCTGGCACGGCCCGCCTACTTTCAGCTCGAAGGAGGGTGACATGATCACCTACGTTGGCTTGATGAGCTTCACCGACAAGGGCATTCAATCGGTCAAGGACACGACCAAACGGGCCGCTGCCGCCAAGGAAGCTGCAAAAAAGAGCGGAGTCACCATGCGGGAACTGTTCTGGACCATGGGCAAGTACGACCTCGTCTGCGTGCTCGAGGCAGAGGACGAACTCGCATTGGCGGCGTTCAGCATCGCGACGGCCAGCCAGGGGAATGTCCGCATCGCCTCGATGCGCGCGTATTCGAGCCAGGAGATGGACAAGATACTGGCCAAGCTCCCGTAGATTTCCGGTTTCCGTCACGCGGCCCCATGTGGAGACACCTGGGGTCGCTTTGCTTTCGGGCTACTTCCCGCCCTTGCGGCCGAAGGCAGGGCGCAGCGATTCCCAAATGCCGTCCTCGATGGCTTGCACCAGCAGATCGTGCTGGTTCACGAACTGCATGTAGGAGATCGACAGATCCGCATCGATGCCGGTCGCCCAACGCTCGAGATGCATGGCGTAGACGCCCGCGCCTCCCGCCCCGAGATGCTGGCGCAGCCGCGTCTTGAGGCTCTTCGAGCGCCCGACGTAGAGGGTCGTCGTGTCCGGGCAAGGCTCGATGACCCGGCAGTAGTCGCCGCCGATCTCCCGTGCCTTGGTCAGCGCCTTGCGAAGCGAGGACACCGTGTCGGCCGCAGGTTCCGCGACACGGATCACATAGACGTAGTCGACATCCTTGTCCGCCTTCGCGTGGCTGCTCGGCAGGTCTTTGAGGAGTTCCTTGATGGACGCCTCCGAGAGGCTGGAGAGCTTCACGCGAAGCGGCCTGATCTCGGGGCAACGCAGCGTGCTCAGGCCGGCCTGCACGGCCTTCAGTTGATCGGATGCGCTGGCTACAGCGGCGGCGAATTCGCTCGGCGTGAACTGCATGGGCGGGAAGATGAAGGGAACCTGTGCCATGCCGGTTCCCGCGGTCGGGGCGGGAAGGGCTTGCAAGTGGTTGATGGCGCTCGAGTTGTGGAGAACTCAAGGCTTCTGGATGTGAGGTTGACGAGCCTTACCCCCGGCACTGACTACGCAGTTAGGGCTGCTTGGTTCCCCACCTGACCCGGTTGGCCGCTTCACCATGCGGGGAGGCCCGTCAACTGAGGATTGTAGGCGACTCGAGAGCCCCGGGTTTTCACCAGACCATCAGCGAGGTTTCGAGCACTGCGTCCGCGTAGTAGAGGCGCACGCCGACCTGGTAGCGGCGGCCCTTCTGCAGCCGCATGCTGACCTTGGCGTTGAGGTCGGTGCCGCTGTCGTCCGCGCCCGCGATCTGCACATTGCCGTTGGGCGTGACCTCGAACAGCACCAGCACGGTGTCGGAGGTGCCGAAGGTGCCGATGTTGTAGGTCCGCGTGCGGGTCGGGACGAAATCGAAGGTGCGCGTCTCTCCGGCCTTCAGCTTGAGCAGTTGCGACAGCCCGACTTTCAATGTGGCCGTCGAAGGTGCCCTGACACCCGGGTACGACTCCACGACCCACGCCTTGTCCGCATAGGAAAGCCCGCCCTTGGGCTGCAGGCCGGCCTTGTATTTTTCCGGCGCGACGATCAGTCCGGCGTCGAACTGGTATTCCATGACGGAGTCGGGATCCCAGGTGGTGCCCTTGACCTCGGACAGCGGGATCTTGCGCAGGATGTTCCACTCGATCTGCGACTCGTCCCAGCTGTTCGGCGGGCCCTTGAAATAGGCGAGCACCGCCTCGCGGTTCCAGGAGATGCCGGCGTTCGGGTTCTGGTGCTCGTGCTCGAGTCCGAGCGTGTGGCCGATCTCGTGCAGCGCCGTGTCATGGCCGTAGGCGGTGGTCAACGCCCAGCCGAAGTTCATGGTGCGCTCCTGCGGCGACCTGGTGTTGAGCACATCGCGCCCGACATAGGACCAGGAACCGTCCTGCGGATCGAAGCCGATGCGCACCATGGCGTCCTCGGGCGTTTCCGCGCGCCTGAAGCTGATGCCGATGCCGAGCTTGGCCCAGGCCTCGAAGGAGGTGTCGACGACGCCGATGTCCGCCGTGCTGCCTTGCCAGGCCGCGGGCACGCCGTCGCCGCGCTTGAAGCAGTAGTAGGTGAGCTGGGTGCCGTTCACCCACTTCTTGCTCGCGGCCATGATGGCACGGGCGCGGCCGGCGGCGACGCCGATGTCGAAATGGCGAACTTGCTGCACCGGCTGCGAGCAATACCGCCGTGGAGCGAGGGCCCCCGGCTGGCTGGATTTGCTGGCTGCGGCCGGTCGGGCCGCCTTGCGCGTCGCAGTGGGCATGTCGATCTCCTCGGAGGGTTTTTCATGCTAGGCGCGGAGGGCGCGAAATCCATCTGCAAGACGGCCTAGGCCATTGCGCGGGGCGTGTCGCCGCGTCGACCTAAAATGCGCCGATGGCCTATCTCGTGCTCGCTCGCAAACACCGTCCCCGAACCTTCAGCGAGATGGTGGGCCAAGAACATGTCGTGCAGGCGCTCGAGAACGCGCTCACCTCGCAGCGGCTGCATCACGCCTACCTGTTCACCGGCACGCGCGGCGTCGGCAAGACCACGGTCTCGCGCATCCTGGCCAAGTCGCTCAACTGCCAGGGGCCCGACGGCCAGGGCGGCATCACGGCCACGCCGTGCGGCATATGCCAGGCGTGCAAGGATATCGATGCCGGCCGCTTCGTCGACTACACCGAACTCGATGCGGCCTCCAACCGCGGCGTCGACGAGGTGCAGGCGCTGCTGGAGCAGGCGGTCTACAAGCCGGTGCAGGGCCGCTTCAAGGTCTTCATGATCGACGAAGTGCACATGCTCACGGGCCACGCGTTCAACGCGATGCTGAAGACGCTCGAGGAACCGCCCGAATACCTCAAGTTCGTGCTGGCCACCACCGACCCGCAGAAAGTACCGGTCACCGTGCTGTCGCGCTGCCTGCAGTTCAACCTGCGGCCGATGGCGCCCGAGACCGTGCTCGAGCACCTGACGCAGGTGCTGCAGACCGAGGCCGTGCCGGCCGAACCGCTCGCGCTGCGGCTGATTTCGCGTGCCGCCCGCGGCTCGATGCGCGATGCGCTGTCGCTGACCGACCAGGCGATCGCCTTCGGCAATGGCGAGCTGCTGGAGACCGGGGTGCGGCAGATGCTCGGCAGCGTCGACCGCGGCCATGTGTTCCGGCTGATCGAGGCTCTCGCGCAGGGTGACGGCAAGACGGTGGTCGAGACCTCCGAAGGCTTGCGCCGCGACGGCTTGTCGGCCGCCTCCACGCTGGAGGAGATGACCACCGTGCTGCAGGGCATGGCGGTGCTGCAGGCCGTGCCGTCGCGCGCCGAGTCGCGCGACGGCGCCGATCCCGACGCGGCCGAGACCGCGCGCCTTGCGGCGCTGCTGCCGGCCGACGAGACGCAGTTGCTCTACAGCCTCTGCCTGCACGGCCGCGGCGAGCTCGGCCTGGCGCCCGACGAGTACGCGGCGCTCACGATGGTGTTGCTGCGCCTGCTGGCCTTCAAGCCCACCGCTGCGGCGGGCGCGGAAAAAAAAACTCTGAATGAGCCGGCGCGGCCGGTCGCCGATGCGCCCCGGGCCGCCCCTGCTGTCGAAGCGGCGCATCCGTCCGCCGCGGAAGCGCCACGTGCCCCGGCCCCCGCGCCGGCGGCGATGACGCCCGTGGCCGCAAACACGCCGCCGGGCCAGCGGCTGTCGGTGGTCGATGCCCCGGCGCTGAACGGGTCGGCACCGCCCAGGCCGGCGGTCGCCGCCGACTCGGCGCCTGCGGCCGCGAAGCTGATGGCGATGCCGGTGCGCGTCCAGCCGCCGCCCGGTGCGCGCGAGGTCCAGGCTGCCGTTCCGTCCGTCGCCCCGGCACCGATTCCGCCGAGCGAAGAGGGCGACTTCTGGTACGCCACGGTGACGCAGATGGTGGCGGCCGAGGCCATTGCCGCCCTGGCGCGCGAACTCGCGTTGCAGTCGCAACTGGTGGCCCGCGATGTCGACCAGTGGCTGCTGCGCGTCGAGCGCGAGTCGCTCAACCAGACCAGCAGCCGCGAGAAGCTCCAGGGTGCGCTGGCGACGCTGGGCCATGGCGTCAAGATCGCCATCGAAATCGGCGCCGTGGTGGACAGCCCGGCGCGCCGCAACAAGCAGGCGGCCGACGAGCGCCAGCGCATCGCCGAGGAAGCGATCCACAACGACCCCGAGGTGCAGTCGATGATGCGCGACTGGGACGCGAGGATCGTCCCGGGTACGCTGCGTCCAGCCTGAGACCTCGCGGGACAGACCAAGAAACTGCGAAGCAGTTTTTGCTCTGTCCTCGACTGACTGAGACCTCGCGGGACAGATCAAGATACTGCGCAGCAGTTTTTGCTCTGTCCTCAACTGACTAAACTCTTTATTTCAACGATCGACAGGACCCACATGTTCAACAAAGGACAACTGGCCGGCCTCATGAAGCAGGCGCAGGCAATGCAGGACAACCTCAAGAAGGCCCAGGAAGAACTGGCCACCATCGAGGTCGAGGGCGAATCCGGCGCCGGGCTGGTGAAGGTCGTGATGACCTGCAAGCACGACGTCAAGCGCATCACCATCGATCCGAGCCTCCTGGCCGACGACAAGGACATGCTCGAAGACCTGGTGGCAGCGGCCTTCAATGCCGCGGTGCGCAAGGCCGAGGAAACCAGCGAGCAGAAGATGGGCAAGCTGACTTCCGGCATGCCTGGCCTGCCGCCCGGCATGAAGCTGCCGTTCTGAGCTTTCATCAGCCCTCGATGGCGGATTCCAGCTCGCTCGAGGCCTTGGTCGAGGCGCTGCGCCGGTTGCCCGGCGTCGGCGCGAAGTCGGCCTCGCGCATGGCGTTTCACTTGCTGCAGCACGACCGCGAGGGCGCGCAGAGGCTCGCGCGTGCCCTGCAGCAGGCGGCCAGCAACGTGCAGCATTGCGAGCGCTGCAACACCTTCACCGAAGGCCTGATCTGCAGCGTCTGCCAGGATGCGCGCCGCGACGCCAGCAAGCTGTGCGTGGTGGAGACGCCGGCCGACCAGGCCGCGCTCGAACGCACCGGTGTGTTCCGCGGCTACTACTTCGTGCTGATGGGCAAGCTGAGTCCGCTCGACGGCATCGGACCCAAGGACATCGGGCTCTCGAAGCTGTTCGAGCGCGCGCTCGACGGCACCGTGAGCGAGGTGATCCTCGCCACCAACTTCACCGCCGAGGGCGAGGCCACGGCCCATGTGATCGGTGACACGCTCAAGCAGCGCGGCCTTTCCGTGACCCGGCTCGCGCGCGGCGTGCCGGCCGGCAGCGAGCTCGAGTACGTCGATCTCGGCACCATCGCCCATGCGCTCGTGGATCGCCGCTGAGCTCGGATTCGCGGTCCGCGTAGCCATCTGGTGCGCGCGCCGCCAGTGGTCTTCGTGATTACGTAAAAACCCGCACGGGATGTTCCCGATGCAGGGGCAGAGGGGTGCCTCTAAGCTCGATTCGAATCACACGAACAGAGCCCGCGGGCCCCACTCATGCTCAATCGCCGAACCTTCACCGCAGCCACCGCGCTGGGCGCTGCTGCCATCGGCGTACCGCTGGTTCACGGCCAGGCCAAGCTCGAGAAGTCCAAGGTTTCCATCGCGGTCGGCGGCAAGGCGGCGTTCTACTACCTTCCGCTCACGATCTCCGAGCAGCTCGGCTACTTCAAGGCCGAAGGACTCGATGTCGAGATCTCCGATTTCGCCGGCGGCGCGCGAGCGCTGCAGGCTGTCGTGGGCGGCTCGGCCGACGTCTGTTCGGGGGCCTTCGAGCACACCATCAACCTGCAGGCCAAGAACCAGTTCTTCCAGGCCTTCGTGCTGCAGGGCCGCGCGCCGCAGATCGCGATCGGCGTGTCGACCAAGAACATGCCGGGCTACACCGGCATCGCGGATCTCAAGGGCAAGAAGATCGGCGTTTCGGCGCCGGGCTCTTCCACCAACATGGTGGTCAACCTGGTGCTGTCCCGCGGTGGGCTCAAGGCCAGCGACGTGAGCTTCATCGGCGTCGGTGTCGCGGCCGGTGCGCTCACGGCGCTGCGTTCCGGCCAGATCGATGCGATCAGCAACACCGATCCCGTGATGACCATGCTCGAGCAGAAGGGCGACGTGAAGATCATCAGCGACACCCGCACGCTAAAGGGCACGCAGGAGGTGTTCGGAGGGATGATGCCGGCGGCCTGCCTCTACGCCTCGGCGGAATTCATCCAGAAGAATCCGAACACCTGTCAGGCGCTCGCCAACGCCATCGTGCATGGCCTCAAGTGGCTGCAGACGGCCGGGCCGGGCGACATCATCAAGACCGTGCCCGAGACCTACCTGCTGGGCGACCGCGCGCTGTACCTCGCGTCCTTCGACAAGGTGCGCGAGGCGATCGCGATCGACGGGTTGGTGCCGGCCGAAGGCCCCAAGACCGCACTGACCGCCATCGCCAGTTTCGACCCCACGGTCAAGGCCGAGAAGATCGACCTGGCCAAGCTCTATACCAACGATTTTGCGCGGCGTGCCAAGGACCGGTTCAAAGCCTGACCGCGGCGTCCTGCAACCCGGCTTCGGCCGGGTTTTTTCTTCCAAGCCCATGCCCGACCACGCGCTCGAACTGATCGACATCCATTGCACCTTCCGCTCGAAGGACGACCGCAGCCAGCGCTACACGGCAGTGGCCGACACCACGCTGCGCATCGGCGAGGGCGAGTTCGTCTCGGTGGTCGGGCCCACGGGCTGCGGCAAGTCGACCCTGCTCAATGTCGGCGCCGGGCTGCTCGAGCCGTCGTCGGGCACGGTGCGGGTCTTCGGCCGGCCGCTGTCGGGCATCAACACGCGCGCCGGCTACATGTTCCAGAGCGACGCCCTGATGCCGTGGCGCAGTGCGCTCGACAACGTGATGGTGGGCCTGCAGTACCGCGGCCTGCCCGACGCCCAGGCGAGGGCGCAGGCCGAGGACTGGCTCGCGCGCGTCGGCCTGAGCGGCTTCGGCGACCGCTATCCGCACCAGCTGTCCGGCGGCATGCGCAAGCGCGCCGCGCTGGCCCAGGTGCTGGCGCTGGACCCCGACATCATCCTGATGGACGAACCGTTCAGCGCGCTGGACATCCAGACACGGCAACTGATGGAGAACGAGGTGCTCGAGTTGTGGGCTGCGCCGAGCGACGGACGCGCAGCGCCCGGGGGCCAACAAGGACGGAAGGCGGTGCTGTTCATCACGCACGATCTGGATGAGGCGATCGCGATGAGCGATCGCGTGGTGGTGCTTTCCGCCGGGCCCGCGACCCACCCGATCGGCGAATTCGGGATCGACCTGCCGCGGCCGCGCGATGTGGCCGAGGTTCGCACGCATCCGCGCTTCGTCGAGCTGCATACGCAGATCTGGAATGTGCTGCGCGACGAGGTACTCAAGGGGTATGCGCAGCAATTGAAGAAAGCCGCCTGAACATGCGGCTGCGCCCTGACGAAAGCAACGCACGCTTCTGGCAGCTGAGCGTGCTGGTCGTGCTGCTGGTCGCCTGGCACCTGGCCTCGCGCAACCCGCAGTTCGCCTTCTTCCTGGGCGAACCGGTCCAGGTGGCAGGCCGGGTCTGGAGCTGGTTCATGCCGGTCGCGATCCCGCCCAATCCGCTGTTTCCCGAAGGCCTGGCGGGCAATGCCGACATCTATCTTCATCTCGGCACCACGCTGCTCGAGACCGTGCTGGCCTTCGTGATCGGCACCGTGCTGGGCCTGGCTTGCGGGCTCTGGCTGGCGCTGGCGCCGACCGCGAGCCTGATCTTCGACCCCTACATCAAGGCCGCCAACTCGATGCCGCGCGTGATCCTGGCGCCGATCTTCGCGCTGTGGTTCGGCCTCGGCATCTGGAGCAAGGTGGCGCTGGCGGTCACGCTGGTGTTCTTCATCGTCTTCTTCAACGTCTACCAGGGCGTGCGCGAAGTGAGCCCGGTGGTGCTGGCGAACGCGCGCATGCTCGGCGCCAACCAGCGGCAGCTGCTGCGCACGGTCTACCTGCCGAGCGCGACCAGCTGGGTGTTTTCGAGCCTGCACACCTCGGTGGGCCTGGCTTTCGTGGGCGCGGTGGTCGGCGAGTACCTGGGCTCGGCACGCGGCGTCGGCTACCTGATCCTGCAGGCCGAGGGCACCTTCGATGTGAACACGGTGTTCGCCGGCATCGTGGTGCTCACGGCCTTCGCGCTGGTACTGGACGCGATCGTCGGCGTGCTCGAGAAGCGGCTGATGAAATGGCAGCCGCGCAGCGGCGAGACCGAGAAGCTCTGAGGGCGCGCTTCCGGGCTCCGGATCAGCGCTTCTTCTTCGACGGCGTGCCGCCGCGCTTCTCGCGCACGACCTGCTTGTCGTTGCTCGAAGACTTGGTCGCCTTGGCGGGAGTGCTCCTGCTGCTCGCGCTCCCCTTGGATGGCACGCTGGTGCTCTTGAGCACGGCGCCGCCGCGTACGTGGCCGGCGCCGGAGCCCACGCTGGCGGCGCGCGAGGCCCGCACGGGCAGGAACACCACCACCTCGAAGCCGCGCTGGAAGGCATGGCTCGGCTTGACGTCGTTCCATTCGGCGACGCTGGCCGGGCTGAGCTTGTAGCGGCGGGCGATGCTCGCGACGCTGTCCTGGCGGCCGGCCTTGATCACGGTGCGGCGCGTGACGATCTCGGGCTGGAAGCTCAGCTGGCCGGTATCGGCAACCAGCGCCGCCACGTCCTCCTGGACCCGGGCGCTGCGCGGCACGATGAGTGTCGAGCCGGCCTTGATCAGCATCCGCGGCGGCACGTTGTTGACCGCGCGCAGGTCGGCCTCGCTCATGCCCGAGCGCTGGGCGGCATCGGCCACGGTCATCGTGGCCGGCACCGTCCAGGCGGTCCAGCTGGCGTACTGGCCCTGGCTGTAGGCCTCGAAATTGCGCTGGAAGACCGCGGCGTTGTCCCACGGCAGCAGGATCTCCGGCGTGCCGGCGGCCAGCAGCACCGGCTTGTGGGCCGAGGGATTGAGCGCGCGGAAGTCCTCGATCTGCACGTCGGCCAGCTTGGCCGCCAGCGTGACGTCGAGATCGCGCTTGAGCGCGACGGTCTGGAAGTAGGGGTGGTTGGCGATCAGCGGCAGGTCGACATTGAAGCGCGCCGGATCGGCGACGATGTTCTTGACCGCCTGCAGCTTCGGCACGTAGAGCCGGGTCTCGGCCGGCATCGACAGGTCGCTGTAGGTGGTGGGCAGGCCGGCGCGCTGGTTCTTGGCGATCGCCTTGCCGACGTTGCCTTCGCCCCAGTTGTAGGCGGCCAGCGCGAGCTGCCAGTCGCCGAACATTCCGTAGAGCCGCTGCAGGTAGTCGAGCGCCGCGCGGGTCGAGGCCACGACGTCGCGCCGGTCGTCGCGGAAGATGTTCTGCTTCAGGTCGTAGTCGGTGCCGGTGGCCGGCATGAACTGCCACATGCCGGCTGCGCGCGCGCTCGACACGGCCTGCGGGTTGAAGGCGCTCTCGATGTAGGGCAGCAGCGCGATCTCGGTCGGCATGTCGCGGCGCTCGAGCTCCTCGACGATGTAGAAGATGTAGCGGTTCGAGCGCTCGGTCATGCGCTGGATGTAGTCGGGCCGGCTCGCATACCACTGCTCGCGGTCACGCACCAGATCGCTGTTGAGATCGGGCATCTTGAAGCCGCGGCGGATGCGGTCCCACATGTCGGCGGGCGGGGCCAGCGTGACCACGGCGCGCGACTTGGTGTTGCCCGAGGTGATCGGCGTCAGGCTGCCGCCCGGATAGACCGGCGTGCCGCTGTCCGATGCGGCACTCGACGAAGTGCCCGGCGATGAACCGGTGCCGGTGGCACAGCCCGCGAGAAACAAGGAGCCCGCGAGGCAGGCGGCTAGCAGAAATTTCATCGAAAGTCGTTTTTCCATTGGCGCAGCGCGGCGGACATTTCGGCCGGCGCGGCTTGCGCAGAGAGGCCGGCGTGAACGTGGACCACCCGACTGACAGTGGCTTCGCGGCTGCGAAGAAAGGGATTGATTCGGCGCTCGGTGACCCGCTGCGGGAGCAGCGGCGGCTCGTCGCGCGCGCGCAAGGCTTCGGAGTGCGCCGTGTAGTGAGTGAGATGCGGGTTGCCGGGTTCCAGGCTTTGCGCGAATCTCCGGTTAGCAAGTGTGTATTCGTGGTCGCAGTCCGCGTGCCGCGCTGCTGCTGCACTGCAATGATCGGCATGACGGTGCGTGACTAGAATCGCGGCCAGTTGCAGATTGCTGTGCCGGAGCGAGTCGAACACCGGCCTGGCATCCCCTGGGTCGACCACGATCGCGTCGTGCCCGTCCTGCGACATCCAGATGCAGTTGTCGGCGAAGGCGGGCAGCGGAACGAGGGTCATGAGCGGTCAAATTATAGGTTTGCACGATTGGTTCGAGACCCCCCCGGGCCGCTATCTGCTGGCCTGGGAGCAGGCGCAGCTCGACCAGGCCGTGGCCGACGTGTTCGGTTACCACGCGCTGCAGCTGGGCCTGTCCGAGGTCCAGGGGCTGCGCGCCAATCGCATGCCGCACCGCTGGCTGGCGCTGTCGGATCCGGCCCAGGCCAGCGCCAGCGCGCTGGTGACGGACTTCTCGGCCTTGCCTTTTTCGGCCAACAGCCTCGACCTGGTGGTGTTGCCGCATGCGCTCGAACTCAGTCCCGACCCGCACGCGACCCTGCGCGAGGTCGAGCGGGTGCTGGTGCCCGAAGGCCGCGTCGTGATCTGCGGCCTGAACCCGGCCAGCCTCTGGGGCATGCGGCAGCGCCGGGCCCGTCTCTATCGTCGGCTGGGTTTCGGCGAGCTGTTCCTGCCCGAAGCCGGCGATTTCATCGGCTACCGGCGCATGCGCGACTGGCTGCGGCTGTTGAGCTTCGAGGTCGAGTCGGGACGCTTCGGCGTTTATCGGCCCGCGGTCCGCAGCGAAGCGTGGCTGGAGCGTTGCCGCTGGTTCGATGCCGCCGGCGAGCGCTGGTGGCCGATCTTCGGGGCCGTCTATTTCCTCGTGGCGGTGAAGCGGGTGCGGGGGCTGCGGCTGTTGAGCGCCGACTGGCGACGCGCGGCCTCGCGCGCCAGCGCGCCGGTGCCGATCGCGGGAAAGATGCACCGGGGACGCGACAATCGGGGACATCGAGAAGGAAACGGTTTTTGAACGAAGTACAGATCTACACCGACGGTGCCTGCAAGGGCAACCCCGGTCCCGGCGGCTGGGGCGCATGGCTCAAGTCGGGTGCCACCGAGAAGGAGCTTTTCGGCGGCGAACTCAACACCACCAACAACCGCATGGAGCTGCAGGCGGTGATCGAGGGCCTCGGCGCGCTCAAGCGGCCGTGCAAGGTCGTCCTGTACCTGGACAGCCAGTACGTGCGCATGGGCATCACCGAATGGATCAAGGGCTGGAAGGCCAAGGGCTGGCGGACCTCGACCAAGCAGCCGGTGAAGAACGTCGAGCTCTGGCAGCAGTTGGACAAGCTGGTGGCCGAGGGCGGCCACCAGATCGAATGGCGCTGGGTCAAGGGCCACTCGGGCGATCCGGGCAACGAGCGCGCGGATGCGCTCGCGAACAAGGGCGTGGAACGCGCACTCGGCCGGCTCTGATTCGAAGTCGCGGGACACCGCGGAACCGGCTTTGCCGGGCCGCTGGTGTCGCCCCCGGCAGGGGGTGGGCGGGCTACACGCAGTGAGGCCAACCTGGGGGGGAGCCATGCTCGCCCATCCGGGCCCGGAACAGCAGGTCGTCGGTGATCCGCAGCCGGCGGCTCATCTCGCGCGCGATGTTCATCTGGATCAGCGCGAACTGTTCGACGTCGCGCTCGAACAGGCGGTACAGGTTGGCCGACGAGAACTCGATCGCGATGCAGTCGGCATCGGCGCGCACCGAGGCGCTGCGCGGAAAGAGGTCGAGCAGGGCCATCTCGCCAAAACAGTCGCCCTGCGCCAGGCGCCCCAGCAGCAGCTCGTGCGACTGCCAGCTCTTGGACACGGTCACGCTGCCGCTTTCGAGCACGAACATCCCGTGGCCCGGCTCGCCTTCGCGGAAGAAGTAGCCGCCGCACGGCACTTCGATCACCGGCGCGGACGCCAGCAGGAACTCGATGGATTCCGCGCCGATGGCGCCGAAGATCGGCATCTGCTGCATCAACTCGATTCTGGTCGCGGCCATGCGCAATTCCCGTGAGGCCAGGGGCGGGCAGAGACCTTACACCATGCCGTCGAAGATCATCACATCGACCGCGTCGCCCGCCGCCACGCTCGCCTGGTCGTGGTGCAGCACCACCAGGCCGTTGGCCTCGACCATCGAGCTCAGAACGCCCGAGCCCTGGTTGCCGGCGATGCGCACTTCGGGCAACGCGCCGGCGACCGCCAGCACCCGGCCGCGCTGGTACTCCGTGCGCCCGGGCTTCTTGCGGATCGCATCCACGCTGGTGGCGCGCAGCAGCGGCGGCGGCGCGGCGCAGGCAGCGTTGCAGCCCATCATCTTCAGCAGCGCAGGGCGCACGAAGGCGAGGAAGGTCACCATCACCGCGACCGGATTGCCCGGCAGGCCGAACAGGACGGCCGGGCCGCGCTGTGCGTCCGGCGCCGGAATCAGTCCGACCGCCATCGGCCGGCCGGGCCGCATGGCGACGCGCCAGAACGCCATGTCGCCGAGCCGCTGCATGACGGCGCGCGTGTGGTCGGCCTCGCCGACGCTGACGCCGCCGCTGGTGATGATGGCGTCGGCATCCGCCGCGGCGCGGCGCAGCGCCGATTCGAGCGCTGCCGGATCGTCGCGCACCAGGCCGAGGTCGATCACTTCGCAGCCCAGTCGCGTCAGCAGGCCGAACACGGTGTAGCGGTTGCTGTCGTAGACCGCGCCTTCGCGCGGCAGTTCGCCGAGACTCAGGATTTCGTCGCCGGTGGAGAAATAGGCCACGCGCAGGCGCCGCAGCACCGGCACCATCGGCAATCCGAGGCTGGCCACCATGCCGAGCGCGGCCGGCGTGACGATCTGGCCGCGGCGCAGCGCGGGCTGGCCCTGCATCAGGTCTTCGCCGGCGAAGCGGCGGTTGTCGCCGCGCTTCAACGCCTGGGCCGGGAAGCTCACGCGCTCGCCCTCGACCGTGCAGAACTCCTGCGGAATGACGGTGTCGAGCCCGGTCGGCATCACCGCCCCGGTCATGATCTTGACCGCGTCGCCGGCCTCCAGCGTGCCGCGCCAGGCGGCGCCGGCCAGGGCGGTGCCGACCACGCGCAGCGTCAGCATGGCGTCGCCGGCGGCGGCGTCGAGCAGCGTGCCGTCGAAGGCGAAGCCGTCCATGGCCGAGTTGTCGTGCGGCGGCACGCTGACCGGCGAGACGATGTCCTCGGCCAGCACCCGCCCGAGGGCATCGCGCAGGGGCAGGCGCTCGACCTGCGTGACGACCGCAGGCTCGGCCAACTGGGCCAGGAAGGCCTGCACGGCATCGACGCGCAGGGCCTTGGGGTCGTAGCCCGCCAGCGCGGCGGCGATCTCGGCAATTCGGCTCATGGCAAGAAGGGAATCAGGGACGCCGGGCTTCGAGGGCGTGCAGCTCGGCCAGCGTGTTGGCGTTGAAGAACGCATTGGCGGCATCGCCGGGGCGATCGAAGGGCACCAGCACCGTGCGGTGCTGTCCGGTCCACCGGTCGATCTTGCGGCCGCCGTCCTGCGTGAAGCGCACCAGGCTTTCGAGCAGCGTGGCGCGCAGCAGGCAGAACACCGGCTGTGGGAACAGCACCGGCGCGGCGGCCGGATCGTCCGCGGCCTCGGGCGCGCTGACCATCGCGATGTCGGCGTCCTCGGCCGCCATCGCGGCGGCCAGGCGACTGGCCAGGTCGAGCGGGAACAGCGGCGTGTCGCAGGGCACGGTGAGCAGGTAGGGCGTCTCGCAGCGCTCCAGGCCGGTCAGGAAGCCGGCCAGCGGCCCCGCATAGTCGGCCAGGCCGTCCGGCCAGACCGGAACGCCGAAGGACTCGTAGGCGGCCAGGTTGCGATTGGCGTTCACCATGACTTCGCCGACCTGCATCCCCAGGCGCAGCACCGCATGCATCGCGAGCGGCGTGCCGTTGAAGTTCTGCAGGCCCTTGTCGACGCCGCCCATGCGCGAGCCGCGGCCACCGGCGAGCACGAGGCCGGTGATCTCGCCGGCGTCGATGGCAATCGATGGATTCATTCCAGCTGTGTTCATCCGCCGATGTAGCTCATCTCGACCCTGCGCGGCGCGCTGTGGTCGGTGTCGGGTGCGCGCAGTGCGCGCAGTTCGGAGTAGCGGTCGCTGCGGCCCTGCCAGATGTGGCCGATGGCGGAGGCGATCTGCGCGTCGTCGGCTTCGCCGCGCAGCAGCGGCCGCAGGTCGTGGCCCTGGCTGGCGAACAGGCACAGGTAGAGCTTGCCCTCGGTCGACAGCCGCGCGCGGCTGCAGTCGTGGCAGAAGGCCTGGGTCACGCTGCTGATCACGCCGATCTCGCCGGCGCCGTCCGCATAGGCCCAGCGCTGCGCGGTTTCGCCGGCCGCGGTGGCTTCCAGCGGCGCCAGCGGAAACACCTCGGCGAGGCGTCGGACGACTTCGGCCGAAGGCAGCACTTCGTCCATGCGCCAGCCGTTGGTGGCGCCGACGTCCATGTACTCGATGAAGCGCAGCACCACGCCGGTACCGCGGAAATGGCGGGCCATCGGCAGGATCTCCTGCTCGTTGGTGCCGCGCTTGACCACCATGTTGACCTTGATCGGGCCCAGGCCGGCCGCCTGCGCGGCCTCGATGCCGGCCAGGACCTCGGCGACGGGGAAGTCGACGTCGTTCATGCTGCGGAACACCGTGTCGTCGAGGCCGTCGAGGCTCACGGTCACTCGCTTCAGGCCGGCCGCCTTCAGCGCCCGGGCCTTGCGCGCGAGCAGCGATCCGTTGGTGGTCAGCGTGAGGTCGAGCGGCTGGCCGTCCGGCGTGCGCAGCGCGGCGAGCTGCTCGACGAGGACCTCGAGGTTCTTGCGCAGCAGCGGCTCGCCGCCGGTGAGCCGGATCTTGTGCACGCCGTGGCTGGCGAAGATGCGCGCCAGTCGCGTGATTTCCTCGAAGCTCAGCAGCGCGCTGTGGGGCAGGTACTGGTAGTCCTTGTCGAACACTTCCTTGGGCATGCAGTAGCTGCAGCGGAAGTTGCAGCGGTCGGTCACGCTGATGCGCAGGTCGGTCAGGGGCCGGGCCAGCCGGTCGAGCAGCACGCCGGTGGCCGCGACCACGCCTTCAGGCGCGCTCGCGGCGCGGCGCGGGCGGCCGATCTCGGAGACGGGGACGACATGCTTGTTCATGGGAAGGCCAATTTAACGCATCGCCGGGGCCGATGCCTTCTGAAAGGGCACTTGTTCAGCCGTGCTTCACGGCCACGGTCTTGAGCGTGGTGAAGCCGTACAGCGCCTCGAAGCCCTTCTCGCGGCCGTAGCCCGAGGATTTGACACCGCCGAAGGGCAGTTCGACGCCGCCGCCCGCGCCGTAGTTGTTGATGAACACCTGGCCGCTCCTCACGCGCTTGGCCATGCGGAACTGGCGCCCGCCGTCGTTCGTCCAGATGCCGGCGACCAGGCCGAACTGGGTGGCGTTGGCGAGCGCCACGGCCTCGTCCTCGTCGCGGAAGGACATCGCGGCCAGCACCGGGCCGAAGACTTCCTCCTGCGCCAGCCGGTGGTCCACCGGCACGTCGCGCAGCAGGGTGGGGGCCTGGTAGAAGCCGGCCTCGGGGGCTTCGTCGACTACCACGCCCTGCGCCACCATCGGGATGCCCGCCACGTGCGCGTCCGACAGGAAGTCCCACACGCGCTGCTGCTGCGTCTGGCGGATCAGCGGGCCGACGTCCAGATCCATGGCCGCAGGGCCTACGCGCAGCGCCTCGAAGGCATGGCCCAGGCGTTGCAGCAGCGGCTCGTAGATGGCCTGGTCGATCAGCACGCGGGAGCCGGCCGAGCAGGTCTGGCCGGCGTTCTGCACGATGGCGTTGATCAGCACCGGGATGGCGGCGCCCAGATCGGCATCGGCGAACACGATCTGCGGGCTCTTGCCGCCGAGCTCGAGTGTCACCGGGCAGTGGCGCTCCGCCGCCACTTGCTGGATCAGCGTGCCCACCTTGGGGCTGCCGGTGAAGCTGATGTGGTCGATGCCCTCGTGGCGCGCCAGCGCGTCGCCGACCTCGTGGCCGTAGCCGGTCACGATGTTCAGCGCCCCGGGCGGGAAGCCGGCCTCGGCCGCCAGCTGGGCGACCCGGATCAGCGACAGGCAGGCATCCTCGGAGGGCTTGACCACGCAGACGTTGCCCGCCGCCAGGGCGCCGCCGACGCTGCGGCCGAAGATCTGCATCGGGTAGTTCCACGGGATGATGTGGCCCGTGACGCCATGCGGCTCGCGCCAGGTGAAGACGCTGTAGCCGTCCTGGTAGGGAATGGTCTCGCCGTGCAGCTTGTCGCAGGCGCCGGCATAGAACTCGAAGTAGCGCACCAGCGCCAGCGCATCGGCGCGGGCCTGCTTGACCGGCTTGCCGCAGTCGCGCTGCTCGATCAGCGCCAGTTCGTCGACGTGCTCGGCAATCTTCTGCGACAGCTTGTAGAGCAGCCGGCCGCGTTCGGCCGCGCTGACCTTGTGCCAGGTGGTCTCGAAGCAATGGCGCGCGGCGCCGACGGCGGCGTCGATGTCTGCTGCGTTGCCGCGCTGCAGTTCGTCGAAGACCTGGCCGTCGGAGGGGTCAATCACCGGCAGGGTGCGGCCGGACGACGAGGCAACGTTTTCGTTGCCGATGTAGTTGAGTTGCATGGTGGAAATGTTAACGGCCCGCCGCCGCGTCGGCATTCAGCGCGCAGCCGCCGCCTTCGGCAGCGCACGCACCGCGTTCAGCATGCGCTCCACATGCTTGTCCGGATTCAGGTTCTGGTAGTAGTAGGCGACCTTGCCGTTGGGTGCGACCACGTAGGACAGTCGGTTGGCGAAATCCGGCCGGGTCTGCATCAGCGCGTCGAAACCCTCGATCACGGTCTTCGACTGGTCGGACGCCACCGGAAAGCGGCTTTGGCAGGACTTGACCGAGAACTTCGCGAGGGTGTCGATGTCGTCGGCCGAAACACCGATCACGGTGGCGCCGAGCGCCGCGAACTGGTCGATGGCTTCGGCGAAGGCATGCGCCTCGATGGAGCAGTCGTTCGAGTCCGCCGCCGGGAAGAAATAGACCACCACGGGACCCTGGGCGAGCGCGTCGGCCAGCGAGTAGCGGAAGGTCTTGCCGCCCAGCGCCGCGGTCGCGGTGAATCTGGGCACCGCGTCGCCGATGTCGAGGGCGGCGAGGGCAGGCGCGGCCAGGGCGGCGGCGAAGGCAACGAAAGTCGCGCGCGCGGCGATCGATAGCATCATGATGTAACCCCGGGTGAGTGCGTTTCGAATTCTAGGACTGCGCGCCGTCTTGCGGCGGTTCGGTGCCTGCACGCGAGCAATGAGGAAATGACATGACGATGGCCCTGGATCGCTGGCTCCGCCTGGCGCTGGCCTGCGCCGGCATCGCGTTGCTGGGCGCATGCGGCTCGCTGCCGGTCTCGCGCGACCGCCCGGCCGAATATGCCGCGGCAGCCGACCGTTCGACCCGGCTGGCGAAGATCGTCGCGGATTCGACGCCACCCGAGGAGCATTCCGGCTTCCGCCTGATGCCGTTGGGCGTCTATTCCCTCGACGCCCGCATCCAGCTCGCCCAGCGGGCCCAGCAGTCGCTGGTGGTGCAGTACTACCAGCTCGAGAACGACGCCACCGGCCGGCTCCTGATGCGTGCCCTGCGGGAGGCCGCCGGGCGCGGCGTGAAGGTGCGGGTGCTGGTGGACGATCTCTACACCTCGAAAAGCCAGCAGCCGCTGCTGGCGCTGGCGCAGGCGCCGAACGTGGAGGTGCGCCTCTTCAATCCCTTCTGCTGCGGCCGGGAGGGCTTCGTGTCGCGCTTCCTCGCTTCCCCGCAGGAGATCGGGCGGCTCAACCATCGCATGCACAACAAGCTCTTCATCGCCGACGGCGTGGTGGCGGTGGTCGGCGGGCGCAACATCGCGGATGAATATTTCGTGCTCAGCGAGGCGCAGAACTTCATCGACATGGACGCGCTGGTCGTCGGCAAGGTGGTGGCCGAGCTCGAGGCGATCTTCGACGAATACTGGAACGCCGAACAGGTCTGGCCGATCGCCGAGATCGTTCGCGGCCCGGGCGGGCGCAAGCCCGGCGCGGACGAGTTCGACGCCTGGATCGGCATGAGTTCCCCGCCGCCGAAGATCGTGTTGCCCCCGTCGGACGTGCTCGGCTACGGGCCGATCGCCGAGGAGCTGGACGGCGGCCGCATGGGCCTCCTGTGGGGCGAGGCGCACGCCATCGCCGACCCGCCCACGAAGCCGGCCACCATGACCGCCGACGAGGCGCTCGCCACCAGCGTGACCATGAAGGTCTGGGGCCTGCTGATGGATGCCAGGGCCGAGGTCGATCTGACGTCCCCTTACCTGGTGCCCGGCGAGAAGGGGATGGCGGCGTTCGAGGAC
Source organism: Variovorax sp. M-6 (assembly GCF_052114385.1). Lineage (NCBI taxonomy): Bacteria > Pseudomonadati > Pseudomonadota > Betaproteobacteria > Burkholderiales > Comamonadaceae > Variovorax > Variovorax sp. M-6. The sequence continues at coordinate 33,196 of NZ_JBFREQ010000006.1, forward strand.
CTGTCGCGGCGCAAGGTCAAGCTGACGCTGCTGACCAATTCGCTGGCCGCCAACGACGAACCCCTGGTCCATACAGGCTACGCGCGCTACCGCGAGCGCCTGCTGGCCAGCGGCGCCGACCTGTACGAGCTGAGCCCCGAGCGCACCACCGCGAACAAGCGCTTCGACATGTTCGGCAATTCGCTCGGCCGGCTGCACGCCAAGACGGCTGCGATCGACCGCCGGCGCATCTTCGTCGGCTCGATGAACCTGGACCCGCGCTCGGCGACTCAGAACACCGAAATGGGCGTGGTGGTCGACAGCCCCCAGTTGGCGCGCGAGATGCTGCGGGTCATCAACATCAGCAAGCTGCAGAATTCCTACCGCCTGCGGCTGGACAAGAGCACCGGCGCGATCGAATGGCTCACCACCGACGGCGAGAAGGAGATGATCCTGACGTCGGAACCCGAATCGGGCTTTTTCAAGCGCTTCTACAACTCCCTGATCGCCCCGATCGTGCCGGAGATGCTGCTGTAGGCTCGGGGGATGGTCCTTTTCCGCTCTTGCAATCCGCCGCCGCCGCCCCACATGCTGTGCATGAACGCTACCCACACCCCCGCGCACAAGGCCGATTTGGCCGTGACGCATGTCCTGGCCCAGCTCCTCGAGCGGCTGGAGCACAGCGCCGTGCCGGTAGGCCCCGAGCAATACCGGTCGGTCGTGATGCACCTGGTCGATCAATTCCGCGATTCCGAGCCCGGCGCCGAACTCGGCCAGCTGCTGGATGCCTATCCGGCCGCCTCGCAGGTGTACGAGAACCTTAACTACCAGCACGCCGGCCTGTGCCGGTCGGCGCTCGACGCATCGCTCGCGGGCGAACTGGCCGCCAAGGCGGCGATCGGGCGCGCCATGCGTACAAACGGCCCGGAAGCCGCCCATGAGTAAGGCCGACGTCAAGACCGCGGTGGTGGCCGACGGGCTTCGCTACAAGGCCAAGGCGCCCGGCTCGCCGTTTCGCGCCTCGGCCTCGTTCAGCGGCGCCACGATGTCCTGCTTCATGTGCGGGAAGCACCGTGTGCGCTCCCAGATGCGGACCCGCCAGTTGCTGGGCAAATCGCAGACGGTCTGTGCGCCTTCCTGCAAGGCGCTCGACGAACTGGTGGAGTCGGCCGGGGCCGCCTGAGCGGGGTGGCAAACGCCTCGCCTATGGGAGTCGGCGAGGCAATTGATTTCATCTAATTAATACTTCATTCCGCCTATCCAGTCGCGAAGATTGGAACTACAGTTAGAAACAATTGATGCAAATAATTTCATCAATACCTAAGTTCTAACTAATCGTAGCTTCAATGATCCCAATGAAGACCACTGCTTCGAACGGGTCGGGTCTGCGTCGAATGGACGCGAAAGGACGGCCCCTGTGAGCTCACCGCGTCACGTCATCATGCAGGTCGTCAAGCGCTCGGGTGGCGCCACGCACCATGTGGAGTTCTGCATCGACGACAACTTTGCCGAACGTCTCAGGCAACTGCGCTCGCTGGTGCCGCCGCTCAACGCGCTCAACAAGCAGCGCGACCTGGTCATCGACAAGGTGCGTGTCCGGCTGCCGACCGCCATCTGGCGCTGCGGCGGCGACATCGACAGTTCGGTGGAAGGCTCCTGCATCGTGATCGCCGCCGAAGGCTTCTTCAACTGCGGTGCCAAGGACCGCAAGACGAAGGAAAAGCTGGTCACCTACACGTTCCCGATCGCGCGACTGATCGAACTGCACATGGAGCGGCCGGCCGCCGAGACCTTCTACATCCGCGACGGTGTCTTCACCAACGACGAGCCGGCCGAGTCCGCCGCCGGCCGCTGGGTCGCTTCGCTGCATGAGCTGGAGGAAATGCGCGTGCCTGAGGCGCCATCCGATTTCGACACCCTGCAGGGCGTGCCGCTGCGTGCCGAGCAAGGCACGCCGCCGGCGCGTGGCATCAGCCTGAACTGAGAGTTCGACCGCCCGATGCAGCTAGGCCGGCTGCATCTGCTTCGAGCGTCGCGGTCGAAGGCATCGCCGCTATTGCAGCTTGACTTCGACCCGGCGCGCTTCCGCCGGCGGTCCGTCGGCCTGGGCCTGTGCCGGCTTGGCGAGTTCGACCTTGTCTTCCGGCACGCCGGCGATCTTGAGGGCTGCGCCCACCGCCATCGCACGCTTCTTGGCGAGCTCGGCATTCTTCTCGGGGTCGCCGGTGGCGTCGTGATAGCCGCTCACCAGCACGCGGCCGCCGCTCTGCACGGATTTCACGATGTCGGCGAGCGCCGCGCTGGAGCCCGCGGGCACTTCCGCACTGCTGGTGGCGAAGTAGAACTTGACCACGCCGCCTTCGGCCTTGATCGAGGCCCCGGTATCGGCTGCGGCCACCGCCGCCGCCGCAGGTGCCGCCGCAGCGGGCGCCGCGGCAGGTGCTGCCGGTGCGCTGACCGGTGGCGGGGCCGCGGCCGGCGCCGTCATGGCACCCGCGTCGCCGGCGTGGAACTTGACCACCAGCGGCACGATCAGCAGCGCCACGATGTTGATGATCTTGATCAGCGGATTCACTGCGGGGCCGGCCGTGTCCTTGTAGGGATCGCCCACGGTATCGCCGGTGACCGCCGCCTTGTGCGCCTCGGAGCCCTTGCCGCCGTGGTGGCCGTCCTCGATGTACTTCTTGGCGTTGTCCCAGGCGCCGCCGCCGGTGCACATCGAGATCGCGACGAACAGGCCGGTGACGATGGTGCCCATCAGCAGGCCGCCCAGCGCCTTGGGCCCGAGCACCAGGCCGACCACGATCGGCACCACCACGGGAAGCAGCGAGGGGATCATCATTTCCTTGATCGCCGCGCCGGTCAGCATGCTGACGGCCCGCCCGTATTCGGGCTTGCCGGTGCCTTCCATGATGCCGGGGATCTCGCGGAACTGCCGGCGCACTTCCTCGACCACCGAGCCGGCCGCGCGGCCCACGGCTTCCATCGCCATCGCGCCGAACAGGTAGGGAATCATGCCGCCGATGAACAGGCCGACGATCACCATCGGGTCGCTCAGGTTGAAGCTGATCGCGAGCCCGTAGCCTTCGAGCTTGTGGGTGTAGTCGGCGAACAGCACCAGTGCCGCGAGGCCGGCCGAGCCGATGGCATAGCCCTTGGTCACGGCCTTGGTGGTGTTGCCCACCGCGTCCAGCGGGTCGGTGACGTCGCGCACGCTGGCCGGCAGCTCCGACATCTCGGCGATGCCGCCGGCGTTGTCGGTGATCGGGCCGTAGGCGTCGAGCGCCACCACGATGCCCGCCATGCTGAGCATCGCGGTGGCAGCCACTGCGATGCCGTAGAGACCGCCCAGCGTGTACGAGGCCAGGATCGCGATGCAGACGCAGATCACCGGCCAGGCGGTGGAACGCATCGAGACGCCGAGGCCCGCGATGATGTTGGTGCCGTGGCCGGTGGTCGAGGCCTGCGCGATGTGCCTGACCGGTGAGTACTGGGTCCCGGTATAGAACTCGGTGATCCAGACCAGCGCCGCGGTCAGGGCCAGGCCGACGAAGCAGGCGCCGAACAGCTTCAGCTGGCTGCCCGTGGCCGCGATCGCGTTGTCCGGGATCAGCCAGCTGGTGACGAACCAGAAGGCGATCAGCGACAGGATGCCCGCCACCGCCAGGCCCTTGTACAGCGCCGGCATCACGTTCACCATGCCCGGCGAGGCCTTGACGAAGAAGCAGCCGATGATCGACGCGATGATCGACACGCCGCCGAGCGCCAGCGGGTACATCACCGCATTGACGGGCGCCGCCGTCACCATCAGCGCGCCCAGCACCATGGTTGCGATCAGCGTCACCGCATAGGTCTCGAACAGGTCGGCCGCCATGCCGGCGCAGTCGCCGACGTTGTCGCCCACGTTGTCGGCGATCACCGCCGGATTGCGCGGGTCGTCCTCGGGGATGCCGGCCTCGACCTTGCCCACCAGGTCGGCGCCGACGTCGGCGCCCTTGGTGAAGATGCCGCCGCCGAGCCGCGCGAAGATCGAGATCAGCGAGGAGCCGAAGGCGAAGCCGATCAGCGGATTGAGCAGGTTCGCGAGGCTCTTGTCCGGCGTCAGGGCGCCGTTGCCCGCGAGGAACCAGTAGAAGGCCGAGACGCCCAGCAGGCCCAGCCCCACCACCAGCATGCCGGTGATGGCGCCGCCGCGGAAAGCCACGTCCAGCGCCGGGCCGATGCCCTGGGTCGCCGCCTGCGCGGTGCGCACGTTGGCGCGCACCGATACGTTCATGCCGATGAACCCGCAGGCGCCCGAGAGCACCGCGCCGATGATGAAGCCGACCGCCGTGGTGACGTCGAGAAAGATCCCGATCAGGATCGCCAGCACGATGCCGACCACCGCGATGGTGCGGTACTGCTTCGCGAGATAGGCCGCCGCGCCGGTCTGGATCGCGGCCGCGATCTCCTGCATTCGGGCGTTGCCCGGGTCCTTGGAAAGAATCCAGCTGCGCGCCCAGAAGCCATAACCCACGGCCACGAGGCCGCAGACGATGGCGAGGACGAGAGGGGTGTTGCCAGTCATGCCTTGCTTCTCCAGTCGTTCGTTGTAACTAGTGGAGACGAAAGCCCGACCCTGTGCGCAACGCGTACGGGACAGTGCTTCCGCCGCGTTGCTTCCTCGAAGCCCGGTGCCGCGAAGGGCAGGGGCCGATTGGCCAACGTGGGCAATTTACAGGCAAAAGTGACTTTCTGTGCGACTGCGCCGTGACATGGAAAGTAAACTTCGGGTTTGTCCGCATCCCGCTAACACTTTCAACTACTCCAAGACAGACCATGTCCCTCGGCCAAGTTTCCCCCGGCAAAGACGCCCCCGAAGCCTTCAATGTCGTCATCGAGATCCCGATGAACGCCGACCCGATCAAGTACGAAGTCGACAAGGAATCGGGCGCGATCTTCGTCGACCGCTTCATGACCACCGCGATGCACTACCCGACCAACTACGGCTATGTGCCGCAGACGCTGTCGGGCGACGGCGATCCGGTCGACGTGCTGGTGATCACGCCCTGGGCGCTGGTGCCGGGCGTGGTGGTGCCCTGCCGGCCGATCGGCATCCTCATGATGGAAGACGAGGCCGGCGTCGACGGCAAGGTGCTCGCCGTGCCGACCGACAAGGTGCTGCCGATCTACAGCCACTGGAAGAAGGTCGAGGACGTGAACCCGATGCGCCTGAAGGCCATCACCCACTTCTTCGAGCACTACAAGGATCTGGAAGCCGGAAAGTGGGTCAAGGTCCTGGGCTGGGAAGGCATCGATGCCGCCAAGAAGGAAATCCTGGACGGCATCGCGAACTTCAAGAAGTAGGCTCGTCGGCGTCGCGCCGGTGCGCAAGCCGGTACAGCAGCGGCAGCACCAGCAGGGTCAGGGCGGTCGACGACAGGATGCCGCCGATCACCACGGTGGCCAGCGGCCGCTGCACCTCGGCGCCGGTGCCGGTGGCGATCGCCATCGGCACGAAGCCCAGCGACGCCACCAATGCCGTCATCAGCACCGGCCTCAGCCGGGTCAGCGCGCCTTCGTGGATGGCCTGGTCGAGGCTGCGGCCCTCGTCGCGCAGGTTGCGGATGAACGACAGCATCACCAGCCCGTTGAGCACCGCGACGCCTGACAGCGCGATCAGCCCGACTGCGGCCGAGATCGAGATCGGGATGTCGCGCAGCCACAACGCGACGATGCCGCCGGTCAGCGCGAACGGAATGCCGGTGAAGACCAGCAGCCCGTCCTTCAGGTTGCCGAACATCGCGAACAGCAGCACCAGGACCAGCAGCAGCGCCACCGGTATCACGACCTTGAGCCGCGCCGTCGCCGATTCGAGCTGCTCGAAGGTGCCGCCCCAGGTGCTCCAGTAGCCGGTCGGCAGCTTGACCTTGGCCTGCAGCGCCGCCTCCGCCTCGGGCACGAAGCTGCCGATGCTCCGGCCCTGCACATTGGCGCTCACGACGACGCGGCGCTTGCCGTTCTCGCGCGAGACCTGGTTGGGTCCGGGCGCGATCTCCAGCGTGGCGAGCTCGGACAGCGGCACGAAGGCGCTGCGGCCGTTGCCGTCCTTCGGCAGCGCGATCGGCAGCCGGCCCAGCGCCTCGATGTCGCCACGGACCGATTCAGGCAGCCGCACGACGATGTCGAAGCGGCGGTCGCCCTGGAAGAAGGTGCCTGCTTCCTTGCCGCCGATGGCGATCGAGACCGCCTCCTGCACTTCGTTCATGTTCAGGCCATGGCGCGTGGCCTTGGCGCGGTCGATGTTCACGCTGAGCATCGGCAGTCCGGTGGTCTGCTCGACCTTCACTTCCGTCGCGCCGGGGACGGCCTGCAGCACGGCCGCGATGCGGTTGGCGGTGTCGTTCAGCACCTCGTTGTCGTCGCCGAAGACCTTGACCGCGACGTCCGAGCGCACGCCCGAGATCAGTTCGTTGAAGCGCAGCTGGATCGGCTGCGAGAACTCGTAGTTGTTGCCCGGCAGCTGGGCCACTTCCTCGCGCACCGCGGCCAGCAGTTCTTCGCGCGTCCTGCGCGGCGCGGGCCACTCGGACTCGGGCCTGAGCATGATGTAGCCGTCGGAGATGTTCGGGGGCATCGGGTCGGACGCGATTTCGGCCGTCCCGGTGCGCGCGAAGATGCGCTCGATCTCGGGGAATTTCTGCTTCAGCCGCTCTTCGATGCGGGACTGCATCTCGACCGATTGCGTGAGGCTGGTGCCCGGTATGCGCAGCGCCTGAATCGAGAAATCGCCTTCGTTGAGATTCGGCACGAACTCGCGGCCCAGCCGGCTCCCCGCCAGCAGCGACAGCGCCACGACCACGACCACCGCCGTCAGCACCACGGGGGTGTTGGCGATGCTGTGGCGCAGTGCCGGCGCGTACCAGCGCCGGGCCCATTGCATCAGGCGGTTCTCCTTCTCGGCGACCTTGTCGCCGATGAACAGCGCGACCGCCGCCGGAACGAAGGTGACCGAGAGGATCATCGCGCCGACCAGCGCGATCACGACCGTGAAGGCCATCGGCTGGAACATCTTCCCCTCGACGCCGGTGAGCGCAAAGATCGGCAGGTAGACGATCATGATGATCAGCTGCCCGAAGATCAGCGGACGCCGGGCCTCCTTCGAGGCCGCGAACACCTCGTGGAAGCGCTCCGAGCGCGTCAGCGGCCGGCCGTGGTGCGCCTGGGCATGGGCGAGCCGCCGCACGCAGTTCTCGACGATCACCACGGCGCCGTCGACGATGATCCCGAAGTCGAGCGCGCCCAGGCTCAGCAGGTTGGCGCTGATCCGGTAGTGCACCATGCCCGTGAAGGTGAAGAGCATCGAGAACGGAATCACCAGCGCGGTGATGATCGCCGCTCGGATGTTGCCGAGGAACAGGAACAGCACCGCGATCACGAGGACCGCGCCCTCCAGCAGGTTCTTCTTCACGGTCGCGATCGCCTTGTCGACCAGCACCGTGCGGTCGTAGACCGTGACTGCCTTCACGCCCGGCGGCAGGTTGCGGTTGATCGCGGCCATCTGCTTGTCGACCGCCTGCGAAACGGCGCGGCTGTTTTCTCCGAGCAGCATGAAGACCGTGCCGAGCACGACTTCGCGGCCGTTCTCGGTGGCGGCGCCGGTGCGCAGCTCCTGCCCGATCGCCACCTCGGCGACGTCGCGAATGCGCACCGGCTGGCCTTGCGCGCTGCCGACGATGATCTCGCGGAGGTCATCGATCGACTTCACCTGGCCCGGCGCACGCACCAGGTACTGTTCGCCGCGCCGCTCGATGTAGCCGGCGCCGACGTTGGCGTTGTTGCGCTCCAGTGCCGTGACCACGTCCTGGAGGCTGAGGCCGCGCGCGGCCAGCCGCTCCAGGTCAGGCGCCACCTGGAACTGCTTGTCGAAACCGCCGATGGTGTTGATCTCGGTGACGCCCGGCACGTTGCGCAGCTGCGGCTTGATCACCCAGTCCTGGATCTCGCGCAGGTCGGTCGGCGTGTACGGCGTGCCGTCGGGCTTCCTCGCATCGTCGTCGGCCTCCACCGTCCAGAGGTAGATTTCGCCGAGGCCACTGGAGATCGGTCCCATGGTGGGCGTCACGCCGTCGGGAAGCTTGTCCCTGGCCTCCTGCATGCGCTGGTTGACGAGCTGGCGCGCGAAGTGGATGTCGGTGCCGTCCTTGAAGATCACGGTCAGCTGCGACAGGCCGTAGCGCGACAGCGATCGCGTCTGCTCCAGGCCCGGCAGCCCGGCCATCACCGACTCGATCGGGTAGGTGACGCGCTGTTCCATCTCGAGCGGCGAGTAGCCGGGCGCCGAGGTGTTGACCTGCACCTGGACATTGGTGATGTCCGGGATCGCGTCGATGGGCAGCCGCCCGTAGTTGTAGATGCCGAGGGCGCTCATGCCGAGCACGGCGAGGAGCACCAGCCATCGCTGTTCGATGGCGAAGCGTATGAGGCGTTCGAACATGTGTGTCTGTGGCCTTAGTGGGTGTGGCTCGCGCCGGCTTTGCCGAGCTCGGACTTGAGGACGTAGGTGTTCGAGCTGGCGTAGCGGGCGCCCGGCGCCAGGCCCTGCGTGATCTCGACGAACGGACCGCCCCTGCGGCCCACGGTCACCGGCTGCGCGACGAAGCCGCCGGGCACGGCCAGGAAGACCACGCTCCGGTCATCGAGCGTCTGCACCGCTTCGGCGCGCACGCTCACCGGCGCCTCGACCTCCTGCGCGATCACGGTCATCGTGACGAACAGGCCGGGCCGCCACGCGAGCTGCGGATTGGCCAGCGTGACGCGCGCCTTCGCGGTGCGCGTCTGTTCGCCGATCAGCGAGCCGACATAGGACACCGTGCCCTCGGCCTTGACGCTGGAGGCCGTGGAGGTGACGAGCACCTTGCCGCCGACGCGCACCTTGTCGATGTCCTGCGCGGGCACGGCCATCTCGGCCCACACCGAGGAGAGGTCCGACAGCGTGAAGACGTTGGCATCCTCGCGCACGGCTTCGCCGAGCGCCATGTGCTTCTCGACGATGGTGCCCTCGAAGGGCGCGCGCAGCTCGAACTGGTTCAGCGCGCCCGACGCATTCGTGGCGCCGACCGCGCCGAGTTTCTGCTGCGCGTTCTGCACTGCGATGCGCGCTTCCTGCCATGCCGTGCGGGCCTGCTGATAGTCCTGCTCGGCGGAGATCCTGTCTTTCCAGAGCTTTTCCTCTCGCTCGTAAGTCGAGCGGGCCAGTTCGAGGCGCCGCTGCGCGGTCAGCAGTTCGCTGCGCTGCTCGGACAATGCGGTGCTGGCGATGACGGCCAGCAGCTGGCCCTTGCGGACCTGCTGCCCCAGTTGCACGGGCACGCTTTCGACCACCCCGGCGAGCCGCGGCACCACGTGGGCGGTCCGGTCTTCGTTGAAGCGGATCTCGCCCGGCAGCTGGAGCGTGACCTGCACGCGGGCGCTGCCGGCCACCTGCTGTTCGATGCCGGCGGCCTCGATCTGCCCGGCGGACAGTTCGACCCTTTCCTGTTTTTCTTCCTTCGCGCCGTGAGCGTGCTCCTTGTCGCCATGGCCTTCGGGCTCCTTGTGGCCGGCGGCGGCTTCCTTGCCGTGGTGCTCCTCGTCGTCATGGCCGGCGGTTTCTTCATGGCCATGTCCATGGCCCGCGTCGGCGCTGTCCGGCGAGCGCCCGGTCATCAGCATGGCGGCGCCCGCGAGCGCGCCCAGGATCACGATGGCCGCGATCGCGACCTTCTGTTTGTTCGAGAGTGTCATTTCGCTGCCTGTTCGTTGGGTTGGCGACCGAGAATCCGGTCGAGCGTCGTGGCGGCCTGGTAGGCGCTCGTCACGGCGTCGACGTAGCGCACGCGCGCCTGCAGCAGGCTGCGCTGGGCGTCGAGCACGTCGAGGAAGCCGAACTTGCCGGCTTCGAATCCACGCGTCGCCGCATCGTGTGCCTGCCGGGCGGCCGGGAGGATCGCGGTCTTCAGCATCTCGGCCGACGCGCGGGCTCGCGCGAGGCGGCTCGACGCCTGCTGCACTTCATTCACGAGCCGGGTGCGCGCCGCCCGCAGGTCGTCCTCGGCCTTGGCCGCGCGGCTGCTGGCGGCTTGAAGCCGGCCCTGGTTGCGGTCGAACAGGGGCAGGGGCACGGTGAGGCCCACGATGGCCTGCGTGAGCTGCGTCTCGTTGAGTCGCTTGGTGCCGACGTTGAGCGTGAGGTCCGGGTACTGCTTGCTGCGTTCGACATCGACGCCGGCCTGGCGCCTTTCAAGTTCGAGTCGGCTCGCCATCAGCGTCGGCGAGGCATCGAGTTCGGCCAGCAACTGCTGCACCCCGGGCCGCACCGGCCAGGCATCGAGGTCGCCGCGCACCTGGGCATAGACCAGTTCGGGGCTGCCCCAGAACGAGGCCAGGGCCTGTCGCGCGTTTTGCAGTTCGGCCTGCGCGTCCGCCAGTTCCAGCGTCGCATTGGCCTGTTCCACCCGCGCGCGGGTTTCGTCGACCGGCGAGATCTTGCCGGCCGTCACCTTGCGGGCCGTGACCTCGGCGCCGCGCGCGGCCAGGTCGGCCGAACCGGCGGCGAGCGTCACGCGCTCTTGCCCCACCAGCACGCGAAAGAATGCCGCTACCAGCTCGGCGCGCAGATCGGCCTGCGCCCCGGCCAGCGCGGCGCGGGCCAGATCGGTCGTTCGCTCGGCTTCCGCGACGCGCGCGGCGCGCTTGCCACCGAGCTCGAGCGGAATGTTGAGCTGGGCGGTCGTGGTCCGAAAGGCCTGGCGCTCGTCCTCGACCAGCAGGGCCAGTTCCGGATTCGGCAGCAGGCCGGCCTGCTGCCGCTCGCCTTCGCTGGCCTCGACCTCGCGCCGGGCCGCCGACACGCTCGGGCTGTAGGCCTCCGCGAGGGCCGAGGCCGTTGCCAGCGACAGCGCATTCGCAGGATCGTGGCGGGAAGTTGAAGAAAAAGTCTCAGGCTGGGCCTGGACGTGAAAGGGACTGGACAAGGCGGCCGCCAGCCCGAGCGGCCATAGAAGTCTTCGCATCGAATCTCATGAGGGTTGAACCAGAGGATTCGGCGGGACGGAAACGGGGATGTGTGTTGCGCGTCTCGCCGGTCAAGCGAGACGGGGCCACTGAGGCCGGTCGGGGGCGCGCGGCTGCGCGGACAGGTAGTGGTGCGGCGGCGCCGCCGCGCGCCTTGGCGTGAGGTCGGGTGCGAGGGTCGCGCCATCCGGCGCCGGCAGCGGCAGCGCGCAGGACGCATGGCAGGCGCCGCAGTCGTTGTCGAGCAGACCCTGGCCCGCGGCGGCCTTCTGCGGGTCGGCCTGGTGAAGGTGGCCGTGGTGCCCGATGTGTGTCGCGTGGCCCGGATTGCTCTCGTGCGCGCAATAGGCGCTGGCACTGGCCCAGGTCAGCTGCAGGGGCAGCAGCAGCGCGAGCAGGAACCAGAATCGGTGCAATCGGGACATCGGCGCGGAGTATAGAAGCGGGCCCCTTGTCCCTGCGCCGTCGAGGCCTTCATTCGTCGTCGTGGCGAAACGGGCTGCGTTCGCCCAGGTGGTCCAGGTAGTTCTCGATGCCGGCGCCTTCGCGCTCGAGGAAGCGCTCGACCGCGTCGGCGAAAGCCGGGTGCGCCAGCCAGTGCGCGCTGGTGGTGCGCACCGGCATCAGCGCGCGCGCCATCTTGTGCTCGCCCTGGGCGCCGCCCTCGAAGCGCTCGACGCCGTGCGCGATGCACCACGCGAGCGGCTGGTAGTAGCAGGCCTCGAAGTGCAGGCAGTCGACGCGTTCGAGAGCGCCCCAGTAGCGGCCGTAGGCGACCAGCGGCGCCGGCGAGTCGTCGGCGCCGCCGAGGCCGGCGGACAGCGCGATCAGGCTGGTCGCGATCGGTTTGCCCTCGCGCTCGGCGACGAACAGCAACCAGGCCTCCGGCATGCCGGAGGCCATCCGGTGGAAGAAGTCGCGGTTCAGGTACGGCGGGTTGCCGTGCTCGCGGTAGGTGCGGGCATAGCAGCGATAGAAGAAATCCCAGTCCGCGCCGCTGATGTCCGTCCCGCGCGACCAGCGAAAGCTCACGCCGGCGTCGTGCACCTTGCGGCGTTCCTGGCGGATCTTCTTGCGCTTGTCGTGCGACAGGCTGGAGAGGAAGGCGTCGAAGTCTTTCCAGGGGCCGGTTCCGCCGCCGGGCCGCCCCAAGGCGGAACGCGCCCCCTCGGGGGGCAGCGAGGACACGTCAGTGCCGAGCGTGGGGGCCGTAGTTCCGCCGCCGGGCCGCCCCAAGGCGGAACGCGCCCCCTCGGGGGGCAGCGAGGACACGTCAGTGCCGAGCGCGGGGGGCGCATTGATCCAGTGGAACTGGACCGTGTGGCGCAGCATCAGCCCGGCTTCGGCGCAGGCCGCAATGTCCTCGTCGGCGCCGAACAGCAGGTGCAGCGAGGACAACGCTTCCTCCTTGCACCAGGCCACGGCGGCCTGCACCAGCAGCACGCGGCTTTCCGCGTCGCGTGCCAGGAGGCGGGCGCCCGGCACCGGCGTGAACGGCACGGCGGCGACAGCCTTGGGGTAGTAGGCCAGCCCGTGCTCCTGGTAGGCGTTGGCCCAGGCCCAGTCGAAGACGTACTCGCCGTAGGAGTGGTCCTTGACGTAGAGCGGGCAGGCCGCCACGAGCAGCTTGCCCCGCCACAGCGTGATGAACTGCGGCGTCCAGCCGTTCGCGGGCGAGGCGCAGCCGCTGGCGTCCAGGGCGGCCAGGTAGGCATGGCGCATGAAGGGGGAGGGGGCGGGCTGCGAGGCCAGCAGGCCGTCCCAGGCCGCCGGGTCGATCTCGGACGGCGAGCGGTGGATGCGGACGATCGGCGTGCTCAAGGGCGTTCCGCCTTGCGCTTGCCGGCCCCGAAGGACTCGGCGATGTAGATGCCGCCCAGCACCAGGGCCAGGGCCGCCGCGTGATAGGCCGACAGCGGCTCGCCGAGGATGAGGACGGCCAGCAGCGGCCCGAAGATCGGCACCAGATTGAGGAACACGCCGGCACGAGCCGGCCCGATCAGCGTCACGGCGTGGATGAAGGTGACCTGCGAGATGAAGCTGGGCAAGAGACCGATGAACAGCACCAGCGCCACGCCCTTGCCGGTCGGGACGAAGAACTGCCCCATCGCGATTTCCGCGGCGACGAGCGGCAGCGAGACCACGCAGGCCACCGCGGCGGTTGCCGCAAAGAAGACGATCGCGGGCACCGCAGGGCGGCGCCGAAGTCCCAGGGCATAGCCGGCATACAGCAGGCAGGCGACGACGATCCAGACATCGCCGATGTTGAAGGCCAGGTCGGTCAGCAGCGCGAGTTGCCCGCGCGAGGCCACGACCGCGATGCCGCCGAGCGTGAGCACCACGCCGACGATCTGCAGGGCCGTGATGCGGGTGGCGAACAAGAAGAAGCTGCCGATCAGGACGAGCACCGGAATGGTGCCCTGGATGATCGCGATGTTGATCGCCGTCGTGTGATGGGCCGCCGCATAGAAAAGCGCATTGAAGCCCGTGAAGCCGAGGGTCCCCATCAGCGTGATCGAGCGCCAGGACGGCAGCAGCGTGCGCCAGTGCTCGGCGATCTGCTGCCTCGCGGTGAAGGCCAGCGCCACGCAGCAGACGATCCAGCGCGAGAAGGTCAGCATCATCGGCGACACCTCGCCCACCGCCAGCCGCGCCGCCACGGCGTTGGCGCCCCAGATGAGGGTGGTGAACACGAGCAGCAGATAGGCCTGGCCCTGAGGCCTGGGAAGCACGGAGTCGAAGAAGCTGGCGAGAGGGGTACCTGGGCGCATCGCCACCGAGGGTAACAGGGCACGCCGTTCGAGGTCGGCCGCATGGCGCACGGCCGCCGGGTCCCGGCCGTCGGGGCGAGCGGCGGGCCCCGATGACATAATCATCCAGCCCTTTTCCTGCTCTGATATGACCCTGAAACTTGCCATCGCGCAGCTCAATTTCGTGGTGGGCGATCTCGCCGGCAACGCCCGCAAGATCGTCGACGCGGCGCGCGACGCCTACGGACAGGGCGCGCGCCTGCTGCTCACGCCTGAACTGTCGATCTGCGGCTACGCGGCCGAGGACCTGTTCCTGCGCCCGGCCTTCGTCACCGCCTGTGACGACGCGGTGCGCGCCGTCGCCGCCGAACTGGCCGATCTCGACGGCATGGTGGTGGTGGTCGGGCATCCCACGGGCGGCAGTCTGCGCAGCCGGTCGGTCGCGGTGCAGTTGCGCCACAACGCCGCCAGCGTGCTCAGCGAGGGGCGCGTTCTCGACACCTATGCCAAGCGCGAACTGCCGAACTACCAGGTGTTCGACGAGCGCCGTTATTTCACGCCGGGCGAGGGCGTCTGCGTGTTCGAGGCCGGCGGCGTCTCGGTCGGCCTGCTGATCTGCGAGGACGCCTGGTTCGATGCGCCGGCCCAGCTCGCGAAGGAGGCCGGCGCCGAGGTCCTCGCGGTCATCAATGCCTCGCCCTTCCACGTCGGCAAGGAAGGCGAGCGCATCGTGCGCATGGCCGCGCGCGCCAGGACGGTGAATTTGCCGCTGGTCTATGCGCATCTGGTCGGCGGGCAGGACGAAGTGGTGTTCGACGGCGCTTCCTTTGCCCTCGAGGCCGACGGCGCGACCGCGCTGCAGGCGGAGAGCTTCAAGGAGCGCCTGGTCTTCGCCCAGCTCGAACGCCGCGCTGCCGGCGTCGGCTTCGCGCGCAGCGACGCCGCGATTGCCGCCCCGCGCGGCGCCGAGGCCCAGCTCTGGGATGCGCTGGTGGTGGGCGTGCGCGACTACATCGGCAAGAACGGGTTTCCCGGCGCGATCCTCGGGCTGTCCGGCGGGATCGACTCGGCGCTGGTGCTGGCGATCGCGGTCGATGCGCTGGGCCGCGACCGCGTGCGCGCGGTGATGATGCCTTCGCCCTATACCGCCGACATCAGCTGGATCGATGCGCGCGAAATGGCCAAGCGGCTGGGCGTGCGCTATGACGAGATCTCGATCAAGCACACCTTCGAGTCGTTCCGGGGCGTGCTGGCCGAGGAGTTCAAGGGGCTGGCCGAGGATGCGACCGAGGAGAACCTGCAGGCCCGCATCCGCGGCACGCTGCTGATGGCGCTGTCGAACAAGTTCGGCTCGATCGTGCTGACCACCGGCAACAAGAGCGAGATGGCCACCGGCTACTGCACGCTCTACGGCGACATGGCGGGCGGCTTCGCGGTCATCAAGGATCTTCTCAAGACCACGGTGTTCGCGCTGGCGCGCTGGCGCAATGCCCACGATCCGTACGGCACCGGCACCGAGCCGATTCCCGAGCGCATCATCACGCGGCCGCCGAGCGCCGAGCTGCGGCCGGACCAGACCGACCAGGACAGCCTGCCGCCCTACGACGTCCTCGACGGCATCCTGGCGCGCTACATGGAAGACGACGAGGGCATCGACGAGATCATCGCGGCAGGCTACGAACGTGCCGTGGTCGAGCGGGTGGCCCGCCTGATCAAGATCAACGAGTACAAAAGACGCCAGGCGCCGGTGGGTATCCGCGTCACGCACCGCAGCTTCGGCAAGGATTGGCGCTACCCTATCACCAGCAAGTTCAACGAAACCGCCGGAAGAAAGACCGTATGAAGCAAATCACCGCCATCCTCAAACCGTTCAAGCTCGATGACGTGCGCGAGGCCCTGGCCGAGGTCGGCGTCACCGGGCTCACCGTGACCGAAGTCAAGGGCTTCGGTCGACAGAAGGGCCACACCGAGCTCTACCGCGGTGCCGAGTACGTGGTCGATTTCCTGCCCAAGATGCGCGTCGAGGTGGTGGTCAACGAGGCGGACGTCGAACGCTGCGTCGACGCCATCGTCAGCGCCGCGCGCACCGGCAAGATCGGCGACGGCAAGATCTTCGTGACCAACGTGGAGCGGGTGGTCCGCATCCGTACCGGCGAAGAGGACGAAGCCGCGGTATAGGCTCGCCCCCAGGTTGGGCTCACTTCGTGTAGCCCGCCCACCCCCTACCGGGGGCGACACCGGCGGCCCGGCGAAGCCGGTTCCGCGGTGTCCCACCAACGAGGGCCTGGCTGCGCCGGCCCCCGTGCGTTCAAAGGACTTCTGCGAGTTTGTCCCCCTTGGGGTGACGGCTGGCCTCTTCGGCCAGGGCTTCTAGCAGGGCGGTGGTGTCGGTACCGGTACGCACCAGGTCCATCTGCCAGTCGTTCATGAAGCCTTCGCGCACACTGTTGGCCAGGAAGGTCAGCATGCCGTCGTAATAGCCCGCCACGTTCAGGATGCCGACCGGCTTGTCGTGGTAGCCGAGCTGGCGCCAGGTCCAGATCTCGAACAGCTCCTCGAAGGTGCCGATGCCGCCCGGCAGCGCCAGGAAGGCGTCGGCGCGTTCGCCCATCATGGCCTTGCGCTCGTGCATGGTGTCGACCACGTGCAGTTCATCGCTCTGGCGGTTGGCGAGTTCCTTGTCGACCAGGGCCTTCGGGATGATGCCGACCACGCGGCCGCCGGCTGCACGCGTGGCCTCGGCCACGGTGCCCATGAGGCCGGTGCGGCCGCCGCCATAGACCAGCTGTCCGCCACGCTCGCCGATCCAGCGGCCGACCGCTTGTGCCACGGCCGTGAATTCAGGTCGCTCGCCCGGGCGCGAGCCGCAATACACGCAAATCGAAAAAGAGGGAGTCATCCCGCAATGATGCCGTGCTTATGTGAAACGCTGCCACAGCGCCGCGATCCAGACGCCGCTGCACAGCACAATGGACAGCAGCACGGCAGCGCTTCCGAGGTCCTTGGCGGCCTTCGAAAGCGAATGCCATTCCGGGCCGATGCGGTCGATGGCGGCCTCGACCGCGCTGTTGAGCAGTTCGACGATCAGCACCAGCACCACCGTGGCAACCAGCAGCGCCACCTCGACCCAACTGCGGCCGACCCAGAAGGCTGCCGGGATCATGACGACGGCGCAGAAGACCTCTTCGCGGAAGGCGGCCTCGCGCCAGCCGGCGCGAAAACCGTTCACCGAGATCAGCGCCGCATGCCAGACGCGGGTCAGGCCGCGCCGCAGGGCCTGCGGATTGACCGGGTCGATGCCGCTCATCGCCGGCTCATCGGCCTGGATGCGATCAGGCGGGTGCCGGCCCAGGCGTCGTGCCAGAACTGGCGTTCGGGGTGGAAGCGGGCGAGCAGGGCCCAGACTGCGACCCAGCCGAGGATCAGCACCGACGCTTCGCCGCCGCCGAGCTTGAACGGCGCAATGACGGCCAGCGGCGGCAGGAACCAGACCCAGCTCAGCAGGTAGCGCAGCAGCGCGCGCCCCTGGCTCAGCGCCTGGCCGTGACGATCGACCACGCGGATGCCCCAGGTCTTCATGGCCAGCGTCTGGCCCTTGGCCCAGAAGAAGACGAAATAGACACCGAAGACCACGAACAGAAAGGCTTGGAGCAGGTGCCGGCGCGAATCCATTGCGTCGCGCATCTGGCCCAGGGTGCTGAACAGCCAGCCGGCGACGAACACCACCGCGAACAGCAGCATGCCCTCGTAGAGCCAGCAGGCCATGCGGCGCCAGAGGCCGGGTGCGGCCAGGTGCATGGGGGGTCGAGCGGTGGAGTCCCCGGCCGTGGCCGGGTGGGGTCCGGCGCTGCCGGAGGAACTGGAGGCCATGTGTCGGATCAGGGCGCCGAAGAGGGTTGCTCGGTCAAGCGAACCGGTGGCGTCGAGGTGACCGGCGGCTCCGCGGCGGACGAGTTCGCGGCGGGCGGCGGCACCTGCGCTTCGGCGGAGACCGGCGCTGAGGAGGGCGCCGGAGCCGGCGGGCGGGCAGCTGCCACCGGCGCGGCCGGCGGTGGTGCGAGCAGGATGCGCGGCGCATGCTGGCCTTCGGAGCCGGCCGAGGGCACGGGCGCCAGCTTCTGCGCCGGCACCGGCCGGATCGTGGCGGCCGCACCCGGCGTCACCGTCGGGCTGGCGCTGGCTGCGAGCCGGCTTTTTTCCTCGTCGCTGAGCGCCTGGTAGGCCTCCCATTTGGCCTTGCGCTCATCGGCGGGCAATTGCTTCGCATCGGCGAAATTGAGGCGGGCCTGGGCCCGCTCCCGGTTGCTCAGCTTGGACCATTCCTTCATGCGGCTATGAAGGATTTCCTGGTCTGCGGTCGACATCTCTGCGTAATCGCGCACGATCACCAGCCATTTGCGCTTATGTGGTTCTGTCAGCTCGTCCCATGTGGAGGCCAGGGGCTCCAGCGCCCGCTGTTGGCGGGCGCTCAGGTCGCGCCACGTCGGCTTGGACGGGGGTTTCGTGGCCTGGGTCTGTGTCTTGACGGTCTGCGCCCCGGCAGGCGTTGCCGCCACGAGCCCCAGCCCGCCCAGCGTCAGCAGCGCTGCGAGACAAACGCTCGCGGCCGGCGTCGAGACGTACACCGGGTGGAGCGCCTGTGCGCAAAGGAGGAGAGAACGCAGCATTCGAAATGGAGTGTCAGCGCTCGGCAGCGTCGTCGCTGGTCTTCAGGAACTGGGCGAAGCCGGGATCGGTGTAGGCCGCAGGCGGCAGGTCGTCGGTCAGCAGCGCGGAGTCGACTTCCGCCAGTTCGTTGGTGCGGCGGTCTTCCTGGATCACGCTGATCGCCATCAGGCCCGCGACCAGCGCCACCAGCGGCAGCACCGAGCCGATGCGGGTCCACCAACCGCCGCCGAGGGCCGCGGCCCGTCCGCTGGCAACCACCACCGGCGCCGACTTGAATTGCGGCACAGTCTTGCGGCGCGCCACGGCCTGCACGCGGGCGGCGCGCAGACGCTCGCCGACCTCGTGCGAGAGTTCGAGATTGCCGGCAGACAGGCGCGCGGCGACCCGGCGACCGAATTGCTCTTCAAAGGCAATGGCGGACCCTGGCGGGGCAGTATTTGTTGTGTTCATAGCGAAATTCCCTTGGCTTTGAGCGCCTTGCTCAAGGCGTGCACGGCGCGCGAACAGTGGGTTTTGACGCTCCCTTCGGAGCAACCCATCGCGGCGGCCGTCTCGGCGACGTCCATGTCTTCCCAGTAACGCATCAGAAAGGCCTCGCGTTGACGCCCTGGCAGAGCGGCGATCTGCTCCTCGATCTCGTGGAAGATCTGGGCCCTTCGGGTGGTGTCTTCGGCGCTCTCGGTCTCGCGCGTGTCGGTGGGGGCCTGGACGTGCTCGAGCAGGTCGAAGTCGCCGTCGTCGTCGAGCGATTCGAAATCGCTCAGATTGGAGAACAGCGCCCGGCGCGTCTTCTGCCGGCGGAACCAGTCGAGCGTGCAGTTCGACAGGATGCGCTGGAACAGCATCGGCAACTCGTTGGCCGGCTTGTCTCCATAGTGCTCGGCCAGCTTCATCATGCTGTCCTGCACGATGTCGAGCGCCGCTTCCTCGTCGCGCACGTGGTAGACCGAGCGCTTGAAAGCGCGTCTTTCGACACTCTTCAGGAAATCGGAAAGTTCTTGTTCAGTGGCCAAGCGAATCCGGCGCAGGGAAAGTGCGCCGCGTGGGGAGGTGTCTCTGGGACGTTTGTCTTTTTGTCGCGCGGATTATGCCTCTGCGCCCGGATCGGGCCCGGGCCGGCCGCAAGGCAGCGTTCCGGTGTCATAATCCGCCTTGCAAGTCAAAAGGCAAACGGGTCACGGTCCGGCGGTATACAGATACGCCCATGGCTGTGGCCTCAAGTCCTGACGCGGCTTCAAAAGAGCTGGCGAAGGGGCACCCAAGGTTTTTCGTTCCCGAAAAAACGCAAAGGTTCATCATGGAAATCTCGAAGGCGGAACTCGCTTCCGCAGCAGCCGCATCCTCAGGGATGGGCAATCAAACCCAAGAGCTCATGGGCGCCGAAGTGCTGGTCAAGGCACTGCAGGCCGAAGGCGTCAAGTACGTCTGGGGCTATCCCGGCGGCGCGGTTCTCTACATCTACGACGCGTTCTACAAGCAGGACACCATCCAGCACGTGCTGGTGCGCCACGAGCAGGCCGCCGTCCACGCGGCCGACGGCTATGCCCGCGCCACCGGCGATGTCGGCGTTGCGCTGGTCACTTCGGGCCCCGGGCTGACCAACGCGGTCACCGGCATCGCGACGGCCTACATGGACTCGATCCCGATGGTGATCATCTCGGGGCAGGTGCCGACCGCCGCGATCGGCCTCGACGCGTTCCAGGAATGCGACACGGTCGGCATCACGCGGCCGATCGTCAAGCACAACTTCCTCGTCAAGGATCCCAAGGATCTGGCGATGACGATGAAGAAGGCCTTCCACATCGCACGCAGCGGCCGTCCGGGCCCGGTGGTGGTGGACGTGCCCAAGGACGTCTCCTTCAAGAAGGTGCCCTACAGCGGCTATCCCGACAAGGTCGAGATGCGCTCGTACAACCCGGTGCGCAAGGGCCACGGCGGCCAGATCCGCAAGGCCCTTCAGCTGTTGCTGACAGCCAAGCGCCCCTACATCTACACCGGCGGCGGCGTGCTGCTCGGCAACGCCACCAACGAGCTGCGCACCCTGGTCGACATGCTCGGCTACCCGGTCACCAACACGCTGATGGGCCTGGGCGCCTATCCGGCCAGCGACCGCAAGTTCCTCGGCATGCTGGGCATGCACGGCACCATCGAAGCCAACAACGCGATGCAGAACTGCGACGTGCTGCTGGCCGTGGGCGCGCGCTTCGACGACCGCGTGATCGGCAACCCGAAGCACTTCGCGCAGAACGAACGCAAGATCATCCACGTCGACATCGACCCGTCGAGCATCTCCAAGCGCGTCAAGGTCGACATCCCGATCGTCGGCGACGTCAAGGACGTGCTGACCGAGCTGATCTCGATGATCCGCGAGAGCACCGTCCGGCCCGACGCCGGGGCGCTGGCCAGCTGGTGGAGCACGATCGAGGAATGGCGCGGCAAGGACTGCCTCAAGTACGACCGCGGCAACAAGGACGTGATCAAGCCCCAGTACGTCGTCGAGACGCTCTGGAACATGACCAAGGACGCCGACACCTACATCACGTCCGACGTCGGCCAGCACCAGATGTGGGCCGCGCAGTACTACCGCTTCGACGAGCCGCGCCGCTGGATCAATTCGGGCGGCCTGGGCACCATGGGCGTGGGCATTCCGTACGCGATGGGCATCAAGCTGGCGAAGCCCGAATCGGAAGTGTTCTGCATCACGGGCGAAGGCTCGGTGCAGATGTGCATCCAGGAGCTGTCCACCTGCCTGCAGTACAACACGCCGATCAAGATCTGCTCGCTGAACAACCGCTACCTCGGCATGGTGCGCCAGTGGCAGGAGATCGAGTATTCGGGCCGCTACAGCCACAGCTACATGGACGCGCTGCCCAACTTCGTGAAGCTGGCCGAGGCCTACGGCCATGTCGGCCTGCTGATCGAACGCCCGCAGGACGTGGAACCGGCGCTGCGCGAGGCGCGCAAGCTCAAGGACCGCACCGTGTTCATGGATTTCCGCACCGACCCGACCGAGAACGTGTTCCCGATGGTCAAGGCGGGGATGGGCATCACCGAGATGCTGCTGGGTTCCGAGGATTTGTAACAGACGATAAGCCGGTCCGCTGCGCGGACTCGGCTCCTTCCATAACTTTTTTCCGGACGATTCAATCGCTTGTCGAGCCCGCGCATTACCGTGCACGGGGGAGGGCGGCGAAAAGAGGAGTCCTGCTGACATGAAACACATCATTGCCGTGCTGCTCGAGAACGAGCCCGGTGCACTCTCCCGCGTCGTCGGCCTGTTCTCGGCCCGCGGCTACAACATCGAATCGCTGACCGTCGCGCCGACCGAGGATCCGAGCCTCTCGCGCATGACCATCGTCACCGCCGGCTCGGACGACGTGATCGAGCAGATCACCAAGCACCTGAACCGCCTGATCGAGGTCGTCAAGGTGGTCGACCTGACCGAAGGCGCCTACACCGAGCGAGAGCTCATGATGGTGAAGGTGCGCGCGGTCGGCAAGGAGCGCGAAGAGATGATGCGCATGGCCGAGATCTTCCGCGGCCGCATCATCGACGTGACCGACAAGAGCTACACCATCGAGCTCACGGGCGACCACGGCAAGAACGACGCGTTCCTCGAAGCCATCGATCGCGGCGCGATCCTCGAGACCGTCCGCACCGGCGCCAGCGGCATCGGCCGCGGCGAGCGCATCCTGCGCGTCTGAACCCATCCATCCACACACCAGCGAATCAACGAAGGAGCACTCTCATGAAAGTCTATTACGACAAGGACGCGGACCTGAGCCTCATCAAGGGCAAGACCGTTGCGATCATCGGCTACGGCAGCCAGGGCCATGCGCACGCGCAGAACCTGAACGACAGCGGCGTCAAGGTCGTGGTCGGCCTGCGCAAGGGCGGCGCATCGTGGGACAAGGTCGGCAAGGCCGGCCTCAAGGTCGCTGAAGTGGCCGACGCGGTGAAGTCCGCCGACGTGGTCATGATCCTGCTGCCCGACGAGCAGATCGCCAACGTCTACAAGAACGACGTCGCACCGAACATCAAGGAAGGCGCTTCGCTGGTCTTCGCGCACGGCTTCAACGTGCACTACGGTTTCGTGCAGCCGCGCGCCGACCTCGACGTCTGGATGGTCGCTCCCAAGGCACCGGGCCACACCGTGCGCAGCACCTACACGCAAGGCGGCGGCGTGCCGCACCTGATCGCCGTGCATGCCGACAAGAGCGGCAAGGCGCGCGACCTGGCGCTGTCCTATGCCACGGCCAACGGCGGCGGCAAGGCCGGCATCATCGAGACCAACTTCCGCGAAGAAACCGAGACCGACCTGTTCGGCGAACAAGCGGTTCTGTGCGGCGGTACGGTCGAGCTGATCAAGGCCGGTTTCGAGACGCTGGTGGAAGCCGGCTATGCGCCCGAAATGGCGTACTTCGAATGCCTGCACGAGCTCAAGCTGATCGTCGACCTGATCTATGAAGGCGGTATCGCCAACATGAACTACTCGATCTCGAACAACGCCGAGTACGGCGAGTACGTGACCGGCCCGCGCATCGTGACCGAGGAAACCAAGAAGGTCATGAAGCAAGTCCTGAAGGACATCCAGACCGGCGAATATGCCAAGAGCTTCGTCCTCGAAGCCGCCGCCGGCCAGCCCGCGCTGATCAGCCGTCGCCGGATCAATGCCGAGCATCAGATCGAGGTCGTCGGCGAACAGCTGCGCGCGATGATGCCCTGGATCAAGAAGAACAAGCTGGTCGACCAGACCCGCAACTGATCGGAGCCTTCCGACGCCAGAAGGGCCACCACGCGGTGGCCCTTTTTCATGGAGGCGCGCATTGCGCCTGAACTACACTGCCACCGATGTTTGCTACCCCCCGTCCTGCCCCGTACCCGAGCCCCTTTCGCGCTGGAGGCCGACCCCATGCATGACGACACGCTGCCCGACGAGGTACCCACGCGCAAGCGCCGCAAGGGCATCTACATCCTGCCCAACCTGTTCACGCTGGCGGCACTCTTCGGTGGCTTCTACTCGGTCGTGATGGCGATGAATGCGCGCTTCGACCTGGCGGCGCTCGGCGTCTTCGCCGCGATGATCCTCGACAGCCTCGACGGCCGCGTGGCCCGCATGACCAACACCCAGAGCGCGTTCGGCGAGCAGATGGATTCGCTGTCCGACATGGTGTCCTTCGGCGCCGCGCCCGCCTTGATCGCCTATGAATGGTCGCTCAAGGGCCTGGGCCGTTGGGGCTGGATCGCGGCCTTCGTCTACTGCGCCTGCGCGGCGCTGCGGCTGGCGCGCTTCAACGTCAACACCGGCGTGGTCGACAAGCGCTGGTTCCAGGGCCTGCCCTCGCCCGCGGCGGCGGCACTGGTGGCGGGTTTCATCTGGCTCATGACCGAATGGGGCAAGCGCGGCGGCGAGGTGCTGTACCTCTCGTGGAACCAGATCACCTGGATCACCTTCGGCTTCACGCTGTATGCCGGGCTCTCGATGGTGACCAACGCGCCGTTCTACAGCTTCAAGGACATCCAGATGAAGAAGAGCGTGCCCTTCGCGGTGATCGTGCTGATCGCGCTCGGGATCGCGGTCATCAACATCCATCCGCCGACCGTCCTGTTCGGGGTCTTCGTCGCCTATGGATTGAGCGGCTACGTGGTCTATGCCTGGCGCAAGGCCAAGGGTCAGCAGGTGAGCGTGATCAGCATCTCGACCGACGAACCGGACGAACGAGGCCTGCACAACTAGTCCCGCCCCGGGCCGGCTCAGGTTGCCGGCAACTGGCGAAGGCCAAAAGGGACGCCCTGAGGATCGGCACAGAGGCAGAAGGTGCCGAACCCCTCTTCGGCGGGCCCCGATGCCTCTGCGGTCCCGCCAAGTTCCACGACACGTGTGACGCTCAAGGCCATGTCGGCCACCTGGAAGAACACGAGAATGCCCGGCACCGGATCGGCGCCATGCAAGCCGATCCGCATGGCGGCATGCTGGAACCAGCCCTCGCCGGGCACCTGCGTCGGGTGGAATGGCCAGCCGAACAAACCGCCGAAGAACCGCTGCGACGCCGCCGCGTCTGCGGCGCCGATCTCGAGGTAGGAAACACTGCCGCTCATGGTCGACTCCTGCTGCTTGTTGTTGAGGCTGCCGAGTCTCGGTCTTCGGGTGCAGCGAGTCTTGAAGAAATGTGACCAGCGACTTGCGCCCGTGGCGTCAGCCGGCCAGCAGTGTTGCAGGTTTGCCGAGAGCCCCGGGGAGACCGGCTTGCCGGTAGGCCTGGGGGGCGCAGCCGGCGAATGCGCGGAACTCCCGGCTGAGGTGACTCTGGTCGGCGTACCCGCACTCGGCGGCGATGTCGGCGAGCCCGATGGCGGCGCTGGCATCGAGACTGCCAAGGACCCGGTCGAAACGCAGACGCCGCGCGGCCAGTTTCGGCGTGATGCCCAACTGGCGCCGGAATTGCGCCGACAAATGCCTTTCGCTCCATCCGATCGCTCGGCGCAGACTGGCGATCGATACGTTTCCGTGGCGGCGCTCCAACTCATTCCAGGCCCAGCGGAGTTCGGGACCAGCCTCGCGGCGAGCGCGCCGCAGACGTATCGTCAAGTCCTGCTCCACCAGAGCGAAGCGGGCTTCCCAGGTGACGGCGTGGTGCAGTTGTTCCGACAGCAGCGAGGCCTGGCCGCCCCATGCATCGGCGAGATCCACCACAGGGGACGACAGCACATCGGACGCGCCATCGAACAGGCGGTAGGCCGCCCAGGGCGGTAGCGCCACCTCGATGCACGATTGGGCAGCCGCATGATCGGATACCGCCGGTCCGCCCCCCAGGCCGACGATGAACGACTGATGACTTCGCGCGCCCTCGGTCGCGAAAGACAACCGGTAGCGGGCGCCGAATCCGATGATCAGCTTGATGACAGGCGCAGGGACTTCCAGGCGCCGGACAGGGTGCGGCAGCCATTCCTCGAACCCGGACAGCGTGCATCCCCAGGCCTCCATCTCGGGAGAGCGGGGGGCCGGCAGGTACTTCCAATGGACATCAGGCGCGTCGGGCATCAGCTTCGGGCAATTGGAGGGATTCGGGCAACCATGATCGCATCCGCGTACGCGGTGCAGCTGGCTTCCTTGCCGCAGGTTCTGCTATATTCGCGTCTCCTCATGAAAAAGATTTCGCTGGCCCTACTACTGATCCCCTTCGGGCGGAGACGGTAGAGCGCGCGCGCAAATCCCTCACCACGGCCCGTTCGCACCAGCAACGGGCCGTTTTGTTTGGGGTTGCTGGTGGATTCCAACCACAGCGAGTAATCCAAGATGTTGAAGCAACCCAACCGCAAGTACCGCGCCTTCGCTCCGATCGGTTTGAAGGACCGCACCTGGCCCGACGCCGTGCTGACCCGCGCGCCGATCTGGCTGTCGACCGACCTGCGCGACGGCAACCAGGCGCTGGTGGAGCCGATGGACATCGCCCGCAAGATGAAGATGTTCGAGACGCTGGTGGCGATCGGCTTCAAGGAAATCGAGGTGGGCTTCCCCTCCGCTTCGCAGGTCGAGTTCGACTTCGTGCGCAAGCTGATCGAGGAAGACCGCATCCCCGACGACGTGACCATCCAGGTGCTCACGCAGGCGCGCGACCAGCTGATCGAGCGCACCTTCGAGGCCCTGCAGGGCGTGCCGCGTGCCATCGTGCACCTGTACAACGCGGTGGCACCGGTGATGCGCCGCGTGGTGCTTGGCATGGACGAGGACCAGATCGTCGAGCTCGCAACCACGCACGCGCGGATGTTCGGCGAGCTGGCCGCGAAGCAGCCGGCCACGCACTGGACCTTCGAGTATTCGCCGGAGATGTTCTCGGGCACCGACCTCGCGTTTTCCAAGCGGGTGGTCGACGCGGTGACGGAGGTCTGGGCGCCGACGCCGGCGCGCAAGTGCATCGTGAACCTGCCGTCGACGGTCGAGCATTCGACGCCGAACATCTTCGCCGACATGATCGAGTGGATGCACCGGAACCTCGCACGCCGCGAAGCGATCGTGCTCTCGGTACACCCGCACAACGACCGCGGCACCGGCACCGCCGCCGGCGAGTTCGCGCTGATGGCCGGCGCCGACCGCATCGAAGGCTGCCTGTTCGGCAATGGCGAGCGCACCGGCAATCTCGACCTCGTGAACGTCGCGCTCAATCTCTACACCCAGGGCGTCTCGCCCGAACTCGATTTCTCGAACATCGACGAGATCCGTGCCACCGTCGAGCATTGCAACCAGTTGCCGGTGCACCCGCGCCACCCCTATGTGGGCGACCTGGTCTACACCTCGTTCTCGGGCTCGCACCAGGATGCGATCAAGAAGGCCTTCGGTGCCCGCCAGGAGGGCGACATCTGGGACATGCCCTATCTGCCGATCGATCCGAAGGATGTCGGCCGCAGCTACGAGGCCGTGATCCGCGTCAACAGCCAGTCCGGCAAGGGCGGCATCGCCTACCTGCTCGAGAGCGAGTACGGCCTCGAGTTGCCGCGCCGCCTGCAGATGGAGTTCAGCCAGAACGTGCAGCGCGTGATGGACGTCGCGGGCAAGGAACTTACCGCGGCCGATCTCTACGCCCTGTTCGAGCGCGAGTACGGCCTGCGCGACGCGGCCGGTCCCCAGCACCGTGTGCTCGAAGAGCAGGGGGAGGGCGCGAGCGCCTCGGTGCTGCTGCGCGCGGATCTGCCGTGGGAGGGTGAAGTGCGCGCCATCGAAGGCCGAGGCAACGGACCGATCGACGCCTTCATCCACGCCCTGGCGGGCGCCACCGGGCACGCGATCCGCGTGATCGACTACCACCAGCACGCGATCGGCGCCGGCGCCGACGCCCAGGCGGTGGCCTACCTCGAACTGCGCGTCGACGAATCGGTCACCCTCTTCGGCGTCGGCGTCGACGCGAACATCATTTCCGCCTCGCTGAAGGCCGTCTTGTCGGGCCTGGCCAGGGCCCGGGCCCAGGGCGCGCGCAGCGCACAATCGATGGCTGAACCCGCCTAGGAGATCCACGATGGCCGACAAGCTGATTATTTTCGACACCACCCTGCGCGACGGCGAACAGTCGCCGGGTGCCTCCATGACCAAGGATGAGAAGCTGCGCATCGCGCGCCAGCTCGAGCGGCTCCGGGTCGATGTCATCGAGGCCGGCTTCCCGGCCAGCTCGAACGGCGATTTCGACGCGGTCCGTGCGATCGCCAGCGCGATCAAGGACTCGACCGTGTGTGGACTGTCGCGCGCCAACGACCGCGACATCTCGCGTGCGGCCGAGGCGCTCAAGGGCGCAGCCAACGGGCGCATCCACACCTTCATCGCGACCTCGCCGCTGCACATGGAGAAGAAGCTGCGCATGACGCCCGACGAGGTGTTCGAGCAGGCCCGCCTCGCGGTGCGCTTCGCGCGCAACCTGGTGGCCGACGTCGAGTTCAGCCCCGAAGACGGCTATCGCAGCGACCCCGACTACCTCTGCCGGGTGATCGAAGCCGTCATCAACGAGGGCGCAACCACCATCAACGTGCCGGACACCGTGGGCTATGCGGTTCCCGAGCTGTACGGCAACTTCATCAAGTCGCTGCGCGAGCGCATTCCGAACAGCGACCGCGCTGTCTGGTCGGTCCATTGCCACAACGACCTCGGCATGGCGGTGGCCAATTCGCTGGCCGGCGTGAAGATCGGCGGCGCCCGGCAGGTGGAATGCACCATCAACGGCCTGGGCGAGCGCGCCGGCAACTGCTCGCTCGAAGAGATCGTGATGGCGGTGAAGACGCGCAAGGACTACTTCGGGCTCGATCTCGGCATCGACACGCGCCATATCGTGGCCGCCAGCCGCATGGTCAGCCAGACCACCGGCTTCGTGGTGCAGCCGAACAAGGCGGTGGTGGGCGCCAATGCCTTCGCCCATGCCTCGGGCATCCACCAGGACGGCGTGCTGAAGGCCCGCGACACCTACGAGATCATGCGCGCCGAGGACGTCGGCTGGAGCGCCAACAAGATCGTGCTGGGCAAGCTCAGCGGCCGCAACGCCTTCAAGCAGCGGCTGCAGGAACTCGGCGTCGAGATGGAGAGCGAGGCCGACATCAACGCCGCGTTCTTGCATTTCAAGGAGCTCGCCGACCGCAAGAGCGAAATATTTGACGAAGACATCCTCGCTCTGGTCAGCGAAGAGGCGCACTCGCACGTTGCTGAACAGTTCGGCTTTGTATCTTTGTCGCAACACAGTGAAACAGGTGAGCGCCCCCACGCGCGCGTCGTGTTCACGGTGCAGGGCAAGGAGGTCACCGGCGAATCCGACGGGAACGGTCCCGTGGATGCGTCACTGAAGGCGATCGAGTCCCACGTGAAGAGCGGGGCCGAAATGGTGCTCTATTCGGTCAATGCGATCAGCGGATCGACGGAGAGCCAGGGGGAGGTGACAGTGCGCTTGCAGAATGCCGGCCGGGTGGTCAACGGGGTCGGTGCCGACCCCGACATCGTGGTCGCGTCGGCAAAAGCATACTTAAGTGCTCTCAACAAGTTACAGAGCCAAGCTGAGAGAGTTGCTGCACAAGGTTAGGTTTCACGGTGCTCCTTGTTTTCGATTGAAGAAGAGGGTGCAAGTAACTGATATTGCGTGTCTTTTTTGATTTCGATACACTACGGCACCTTTTTGTCGCCGCTGGAGAGTTTTAAATGTCTGAAGCCCGTTCCTACCGAGTTTCCAGCCAGCGGTTCCTTCCCGCCCTTCGCCTTGCCGCCGTCGTGCTCTGCGCCACGGCGTTTTTCTTGCCCGGCGCGAACGCCGCGACGGCTTCGAAGAAGGCGGCCGCTTCCAAGAAGCCGTCGGTGAGCGTGGATGCGAAGCGCAAGGCGGCGCCCTCGGCCGAGGCTTCGAAGCGCGGAGCAGGCTCCAGGCAAGTCGCGAAGGTTGACAAAGCCGACAAGGTCGTGAGCGGTGGGCGCAACGTGGTTGCATCGATTCGCCAGAAGAACGGCCGGACCGTCGTCGCCGTGCAGCGCCGCTCGATCGTTCGTGTGGCCGAGGCCGCGCCGGCACGGCAGTCCTTCGGCCAGATGGCCGGTCTGCACAGCACCGAAGACGCGCTCGACCTGAAGTCCAGCGTGGCCCTGGTGATCGACCAGGACACCCAGGAAGTGCTGTTCAGCAAGAACGACCATGCGGTGCTGCCCATCGCGTCGCTGACCAAGCTCATGACCGGCCTGCTGATCAGCGAGGCCAAGCTGCCGTCCGACGAACTGATCACGATCACGCAGGACGATGTCGACACCGAAAAGGGAAGCCGCTCGCGCCTGAACATCGGCACCATGCTGCCGCGCGGCGAACTGCTGCACCTGGCCCTCATGTCGAGCGAGAACCGCGCGGCACACGCGCTGGGCCGCACCTATCCCGGCGGCCTGGCCACGTTCGTGAGCGTCATGAACGCCAAGGCCAAGATGCTGGGCATGAAGGACACGCGCTACGTCGAGCCGACAGGCCTGTCGAGCCGCAACCAGTCGAGCGCCCAGGACCTGGCGCTGCTGGTGAACGCCGCCTATGCCGACGCCACCGTGCGCCAGCTCTCGACTTCGCCGGAGTACCAGGTCGAAGTCGGCAACCGCGTGCTGCAGTTCAACACCACCAACCGGCTCGTCAAGAGCCCGGACTGGGACATCGGCGTCCAGAAGACCGGCTACATCTCCGAAGCCGGCCAATGCCTGGTGATGCAGACCAAGATCGCTGGCCGCAAGCTGATCATGGTGTTCCTCGATTCGGCCGGCAAGCTCAGCCGCATCGGCGACGCCGAGCGCGTTCGCCGCTGGGTCGAAGCCACCTCCCGCAGCAACCCCGGCCTGCAGCAGAGCTTCGCGCACGCGGCGAGCTGATCCTCAGGCGGCCGCCGGCTGGTCGGCCTTGAAGCCGAGCGCGCTCGAGATCTCGTTGGCGGTGGCCTGCAGCTTCGGCAGCCAGCCCTCGTCCAGCCGGTCGGCCGGTGCCGAGATCGACAGCCCGGCCACTAATCTTCCCTGATCGTCGTAGATGCCGGCGGCCATGCAGCGCACGCCGAGCTCGAGTTCCTCGTTGTCGCGCGCGATGCCGTACTGGCGGGCCTTCGACAGCTCGCGTTCCAGCGCCGGCAGTTGCGTGATGCTGTTGCGCGTGTGGCCGGCCAGCCCGGTGCGCGTGGCGTAGCTGCGGATGCGCTGCGGTTCGTCCGCCGCCAGGAACAGCTTGCCGGTGGAGGTCAGGTGCAGCGGGGCGCGGCCGCCAATGGCGCGCACCACCTGCATGCCGGAACGCTCGCTGTAGGCGCGCTCGATGTAGACGATCTCGTCGCCCTGGCGCATGCTGAGGTTCACCGGCTGCTGGGTCAGCTTGTGCAACTCGCGCATCGGCGCCAGCGCGGCATCGCGCACGTTGAGCCGCCCCTTGACCAGGTTGCCGAGCTCGAGCAGGCGCATGCCGAGGCGGTAGCTGCCGGCCTCGGGACGGTCGACGAAACGGCCGACCGCCAGGTCGTTGAGGATCCGATGGGTGGTGGACGGGTGCAGCCCCGTCTTTTCGCTGATTTCCTTGAGTGAAATCGCTTCTTCACGGGACGCCAGCACGTCGATGAGCGAGAACATTCGCTCGATGACCTGGATCACGGGCGTGGCAGGAACGTCGGATTGTGGTTTTCTCATGTGCAACGCGGTTGAAGACCGGTCGCCATTTTACTTGGTGAAATGGGTTGGTGCCTGCCAGYGCCCGTCGATCAGCAACTCATGCGGTGCGTAGCGAGCCTTGTAGGTCATCTTGGAGCTGCCTTCGATCCAGTAGCCGAGGTAGACGTGAGGCAACTCGAGCTGGCGCGCCTGGTCGATCTGCCACAGCACGTTGTAGTTGCCATAGCTCGCACCCGGCTCGGGCTCGTAGAAGGTGTAGACCGCCGACAGCCCGTCGTTCAGCACATCGAGGATCGACACCATCTTGAGCGCGCCGGCGCTGCCGTCCGGCAGTGTCTCGCGGAACTCGACGAGCCGCGAGTTGACCCGGCTCTGCAGCAGGAACTGGGTGTACTGGTCGATGCTGTCGTGGTCCATGCCGCCGCCCGAGTGACGGCCGTTCTGGTAGCGCAGGTAGAGCTGGTAGTGCTCGGGCACGAAGCACAGCTTGAGCACCCGCGCCTGCAGGCCGGCATGGCGCGACTGGGCGCGGCGCTGGCTGCGGGTGGGCTTGAATTCATTGACCAGCACGCGCAACGGCACGCAGGCGCTGCAGCCATCGCAATAAGGCCGGTAGGTGAACATGCCGCTGCGCCGGAAGCCGTTCAGCACCAGGTCCGAGTAGGCATCGTTGTGGATCAGGTGGCTGGGCGTGGCGACCTGCGAACGCGCCTGCCGGTCCGGCAGATAGCTGCACGGATAGGGCGCCGTTGCGTAGAACTGCAGCGTGTGGAGCGGGAGATCCTTGAGGTGCGTCACGTCGGGAAGGAGGTTCGCGCAGGCAGGAGTTCGGTCCAGTATACGGGCTCGAAGCGCCAGCGAGGGGCGCTCAGCGCGCGTGCGTGGGCGACATGCGACACGAAGACTTCGCGCGGCATTTCGCGCGCGCCGAGGCTGGCGAGGTGGCTGGTTTTCTGCTGGCAGTCGATCATCGCGATGCCGTGCCGGCGGCAGAACGCGACCAGCGCCGCCAGCGCGATCTTGGAGGCATCGGGCCGGCGCGTGAACATCGATTCGCCGAACACCGCGCGCCCGATCGCGACGCAGTAGAGGCCGCCGGCGAGTTCGCCGTCGATCCAGGTCTCGACGCTGTGGGCATGGCCGGCACGGTGCAGCGCGGTGTAGGCGGCCATCATTTCGGGCAGGATCCAGGTGCCGGACTGGCCCGCCCGGGGCGCCGTCGAGCAGGCCGAGATCACGGCCTCGAAGCCATGGTCGATGCGGACCTCGCAGCCTTCGGCGAGCCGAAAGTGCTCGAGCGTCTTGCGCAGCGACCGGTGCAGCCTGAAGCGCGAGACATCGAGCACCATGCGCGGATCGGGACTCCACCAGAGGATGGGCTGGCCCTCGCTGAACCACGGGAAGATGCCGCTGCCGTAGGCCTGCAGCAGGCTGGCGACATCGAGGCCGCCGCCGGCCGCCAGCAGGCCGGGCACGGGGTCGGATTCGCCCCATGCGAGGGCGGCATCGGGCAGGGGGTCACCGGGGTCGAGCCAGGGCAGTTGCATGGTCGAAGGTATACACGGCTTCGAGGCCCTCGGCGCGGCCGCATGCCGAATGCTCCGGAAGCCCATATAGTCGTTGTCGCGCTTGCCAAGAAATGATCAAGACAAAGGAACCCCGGTGACTACTGACACGAATCCCATGCGTTTCGGCAGCGGCCAGGCCGTCAGGCGGCTGGAAGACGAGAAGCTGCTGGCCGGCGCCGGCCGTTACACCGACGACTTCACCCTGCCGGACCAGACCTGGCTGTGCTTCGTGCGTTCCCCGTATCCGCACGCCCGGCTGGCGTCGGTCGACACCGCGGCCGCCGCCGCCATGCCCGGCGTGGTGGGCGTTTTCACGGGCGCGGATCTGGCCCGGGCCGGCGTCAAGCCGATGCCGGGCGCCGCGGCCTTCAAGCGCGCCGATGGCGCCGACTGCGCGACGCCGCCGCGCCATGTGCTGGCGCTCGACCGGGTGCGTTTCGTGGGCGAACCGGTGGCGATCGTGATCGCCGAAACGGCTTCGCAGGCGCGCGACGCGGCCGAAGCCGTGATGGTCGACTACGAGTCGCTGCCGATGGTGGTCGACCTCAAGGGCGCCACCGCCGAGGGCGCGGTCCAGGTCTGGGAGCCGGCCACCGGAAACATCGCCGCCGAGATGCGCCACGGCAGTGCCGAGGCGACCGCCGCGGCCTTCGCCAAGGCCAGCCATGTGGTGGCGCTCGACGTCGTCAACCAGCGGGTGGTCGCGCTCACGATCGAGCCGCGCAGCGTGCTGGCCGATTTCGACGCCGCCTCGGACCGGATCACGATCCGCATGAGCACGCAGATGCCCTCGGGCGTTCGCGACTCGGTCTGCGACGCGATCGGTCTCGCGAAGGAAAAAGTGCGGGTGGTGGTGGGCGACGTGGGCGGCGGTTTCGGCATGAAGACTGGTGCCTATCCCGAGGACATCGCGGTCGCCTTCGCGGCGCGGGCGCTGCGCCGGCCGGTCAAGTGGGTGGCCGATCGCAGCGAGGAATTCCTCTCGACCGCGCATGGCCGCGACATCGAGGCGCGGGCCGAACTCGCGTTGGCCGCCGACGGCAAGATCCTCGGCCTGCGCATCAGGACCCACGCCAACGTCGGCGCCTACGCGACCGGCACCGGGGTCGCGATCCAGCTCCTGATCGGTCCCTGGGTCCAGACCAGCGTCTACGACATCCAGACCATCGATTTCCACTTCAAGGCGGTGCTGACCCACACCGCGCCGACCGGCGCCTACCGCGGCGCCGGCCGGCCCGAGGCGATCTACACCATCGAGCGCCTGATGGACGAAGCCGCGCGCCAGACCGGCATCGACCGGATCGAACTGCGCCGGCGCAATTTCATCCGGCCCGAGCAGATGCCCTACACCAACCCGATGAGGCAGGTCTACGACACCGGCGCCTTCGAATCGGTGATGGACCAGGCGCTGGCGCTGGCCGACTGGCGGGGCTTCGAGGTCCGGGCCGCTGAATCGAAGAACAGCGGGCGGCTGCGCGGCCTCGGCATCGCCACCTTCCTCGAATGGACCGGCGGCAACGTGTTCGAGGAGCGCGTGACGGTCTCGGTGCGGCCCGACGGCATCATCGAGGTGTTCTCGGCGGTCAACGCGATGGGGCAGGGGATCGCGACCACGCTGGCACAGCTGGTGGTGGATGCCTTCGGCGTACCGATCGAGCAGGTGCACATCGTCCTGGGCGACACCGACCGTGGCGACGGCTTCGGCAGCGCCGGGTCGCGCTCGCTGTTCACCGGCGGCTCGGCGGTGCGGGTCGGCGCCGAGCGCACCATCGACCGCGGCCGCGAACTGGCCGCCAAGGAACTCGAGGTGGCGGCCGCCGACATCGACTACGCCGCCGGCGTCTTCAAGGTGGCGGGCACCGACCTGCAGATCGACCTGTTCGCGCTGGCCGGCAAGCAGCCGGAAGGGGAGATCTTCGTCGACTCGACCAGCACCGTCTCCGGCCCGACCTGGCCCAACGGCTGCCACATCACCGAGGTCGAACTCGACCCGCCGACCGGCGAGATCAGCGTGCTGAGCTACGCCTCGGTCAACGACGTCGGCCGGGTGGTCAATCCGCTGATCGTGCGCGGCCAACTCGAGGGCGGCGCGGTGCAGGGCATCGGCCAGGCGTTGTGCGAACGGGTGGTGTACGACGCCGAGACCGGCCAGCCGCTGACCGGCAGCCTGATGGACTACGCGGCGC
Source organism: Variovorax sp. M-6 (assembly GCF_052114385.1). NCBI lineage: Bacteria > Pseudomonadati > Pseudomonadota > Betaproteobacteria > Burkholderiales > Comamonadaceae > Variovorax > Variovorax sp. M-6. Next base: position 68,018 of record NZ_JBFREQ010000006.1, read on the forward strand.
CGCGCGCCGACATCATCGGCGCGATGTTCCACATGGAGATGGACGAGTCGACGCCGTGCAAGAACAACCCGCTGGGCGTGAAGGGCGTCGGCGAGCTCGGCACCATCGGCGCCACGCCGGCGGTGGTGAACGCAGTGGCGGATGCCCTGGCGCGCAACGGCATGGCCGGGCGGGCGCCGCATCTGGACATGCCGCTGACGCCGGACCGGGTCTGGCAGTTGATGCAGCCGGCCTGACGTCGTCTGCGGGTCAGAAGTCCTCGAGCGGCAGCCCGACGTAGTTCTCGGCCAGCGAGGTCGAGGCGGCGCGCGAGTGCACCAGGTAGTCGAGCTCGGCTTCCTGGATCTTCTGGCCGAACTCGCCGGTGTCCGGAAAGCGGTGCATCAGCGAGGTGAACCACCACGAGAAGCGCTCGGCCTTCCAGACCCGGCGCAGGCAGAGGTCGGAATAGCGGTCGAGCGCCGAGGCCGATTTCTCGCGGTAGTAGATCTCCAGCGCGCGCGACAGGTAGCCGACGTCGGCGGTCGCCAGGTTCAGGCCCTTGGCCCCGGTGGGTGGCACGATGTGGGCCGCGTCGCCGGCCAGGAAGAGGCTGCCGAAGCGCATCGGCTCGGCCACGAAGCTGCGCAGCGGCGCGATGCTCTTTTCGAGCGAAGGCCCGGTCACGAGGCGTTCGCGCGCTTCCGGGTCGAGCCGCAGGCGCAGTTCGTTCCAGAAGGCCTCGTCGCTCCAGTTCTCGACCTTCTCGTCGGTCGGCACCTGCACGTAGTAGCGGCTGCGGGCGGCGCTGCGCATGCTGCACAGCGCAAAGCCGCGCGAGGTGTTGGCGTAGATCAGTTCGTGCGACACCGGCGGCACGTCGGCCAGCACGCCGAGCCAGCCGAAGGGGTAGACCTTCTCGTAGGTGTGAAGCGCCTCGGCCGGCACGCTGGCGCGGCTCACCCCGTGGTAGCCGTCGCAGCCGGCGATGAAGTCGCATTCGATCTCGTGCGTGGCGCCGTCCTTCTCGTAGCGCACGCGGGGCCGGGCGCCGTCGAAGTCGTGCAGGCTGACCGGGGAGGCGCCATAGATCGTCGTCAGCCCTTCGGCCTGGCGCGCGGCCATCAGGTCGCGCGTCACCTCGGTCTGGCCGTAGACCGTGACCTGCTTGCCGTCCGTCAGGCCGTGCATGTCGATGCGGTGCCGGGCGCCCTTGAACAGGAGCTCGATGCCCTCGTGCGGCAGCCCCTCGGCCTTGGCCCGCGCGTCGACGCCGGCGCGCGCCAGCAGGTCCATCGTGATCTGCTCGAGCACGCCGGCGCGGATGCGTCCGAGCACATAGTCGCCGGTCTGGCGCTCGAGGATGACGTTGTCGATGCCGGCCTTGTACAGCAGCTGGCCGAGCAAAAGGCCGGCGGGGCCTGCGCCGATGATGGCGACTTGTGTTCGCATGCGTGTCTCCTGTTGCGGTTTCGGGCAAGCGTAGGGCGGACAGGCCGATCCGGGGCGCCGCGATGCGCGGCTCTGTGCGATCATGAAACCACCTGCGCGATGATCGCGCAACAGTTCGTTCCATGACCATCGCCAAACCAGACTTCATCGAGGGCATCGCCAAGGGCATGGCCGTGCTCGAGAGCTTCGACACCGAGCGTCAGCGGCTCAATGCCACCCTGGCGGCCGAGCGCGCCGGCCTGACGCGGGCGGCCGCCCGGCGCCACCTGCTGACGCTGGCGCACCTGGGCTACCTCGAGACCGACGGCAGCTACTTCTGGATGGCGCCCAAGGTGCTGCGTTTCTCGGGCAGCTACCTGGCCTCGTCGCGGCTGCCGCGGGCGCTGCAGCCGACCCTGAACCGGCTCGCGGCGCAGACGCTGGAGTCGTTCTCGGCCGTGGTGCTCGACGGCGAGGAGGTGGTCATCATCGCGCGCAGCGGCAGCTACGGCGCGCCGACGCGCGTGCTGGCCTACGGCCTGCATCTCGGCGCCCGGCTGCCGGCCCATGCGACCTCCACCGGCCGGGTGCTGCTGGCCGCGCTGAGCCCGGCGCAGCTCACGCAGTGGCTCAAGGCACGCCGGCTGTCGCGTCTGACGCCCCAGACGGTCACCCAGGCGCGCCTGCTGCGACAGCGCATTGCGCAGGCGCGCAAGGACGATTTCTGCTTCGCCAGCGAGGAACACGAACTCGGCGTGCAGGCGCTGGCGGTGCCGCTGCGCGACATGCAGGGGCGCACCGTGGCGGCGCTCAATGTGGTGCTGTCCGGCGGCCGTCACCAGGAGGAGGCGCTGCGCCGCGACCTGCTGCCGCTGCTGTTCGAAGCGGCGCGCGAGGTCCGCGCGCTGCTGTGAGTCGCTACCATCTGGACCCGCCCACCCCGGATGATTGACCCATGCGACTGCTGCTGCTCGAAGACGACGTGATGATCGGCGAAGCCGTGCTCGACCTGCTGCGCGCGGAGCAGTACGCGGTCGACTGGGTCAAGGACGGCGACGCCGCCGATACCGCGCTGCGCACCCAGCAGTACGACCTGGTGCTGCTCGACCTCGGCGTGCCGCGGCGCGACGGCCTGGATGTACTGCGCGCCCTGCGCGCCCGCAAGCAGCGCATGCCGGTGCTGATCGCGACCGCGCGCGACTCGGTCCAGCAGCGCATCGAGGGGCTCGACGCCGGCGCCGACGACTACGTGCTCAAGCCCTATGACCTCGACGAGCTGCTGGCGCGCATCCGTGCACTGCTGCGGCGCGCTTCGGGCCGGGCCGAGCCGGTCTACGAGCACATGGGCGTGAGCGTCAACCCGGCCACGCGCGAGGTCACGGTGGGCGGCCGGCCGGTGCTGCTTTCGGCGCGCGAATGGGCGGTGCTCGAGCCGCTGCTGGCCCGGCCCGGCATGGTGTTGTCGCGGGCCCAGCTCGAGGAGAAGCTCTACAGCTGGAAGGACGAGATCAGCAGCAATGCGGTCGAGGTCTATGTGCACGGGCTGCGCAAGAAGCTCGGCGCCGACCTGATCCGCAACGTGCGCGGGGTGGGCTACATGGTGCCCAAGGAATGACGAGCGCCGGGCCGGGCCGCCCCAAGCAGGCGAGCGCCCCCTCGGCGGGCAGCGAGGACGCGCCGCGCAGAGCCTGGGGACCCATGAAATCGCTGCGGGCGCGCCTGTTGTGGTTCCTTCTGGCCGCGATCGTGCTCGCGGCCGGTACGCAGGCCTTCGTGGCCTACCGTGCGGTGCTGGAGGAGGCCGACGGCATCTTCGACCACCACATGCGGCAGATGGCGCTGTCGCTTCGGGCCGGGCTGCCGCCCAGTTCCGCGGTCGGCGGCCTTGGCGGCGGCGAGGAGAACTTCGAATTCATCGTCCAGGTCTGGACGCTGGACGGCATCCGGATCTTCGAATCGGCGGCCCAGGCCGCGCTGCCGCAGCGCGCGGTGCTCGGCTTCTCGAACGTGCAGGCGCGCGGCACCACCTACCGCGTCTTCTCGCTGGCGACCGGCGCACTGGTGATCCAGGTCGCGCAGGACATGGCGGCGCGCCGCCGGATGGCGGGCACGCTGGCGCTGCGCACCGTCGGCCCGATCGTGCTGGCGGCGCCGCTGCTGATGCTGGTGGTCTGGTGGGTCGTGAGCCGGTCGCTGGCGCCGGTGGCACGCGTGCGCCGGCAGGTGGCGGCACGGCAGGCCGACGACCTGTCGCCGCTCAGCGAAGGCGACCTGCCCGAGGAGGTGCGCCCGCTGGTGCACGAATTGAACCTGCTGTTCGTGCGGGTGCGCCAGGCTTTCGAGGCGCAGAAGCACTTCGTCGCCGATGCGGCACACGAACTGCGCTCCCCGCTGGCGGCGCTCAAGCTCCAGGTGCAGGGCCTGCAGCGCGCGAGCGACGACGCGACCCGCGAACTTGCCGTGGCCCGCCTGGCGGCCGGCATCGACCGCGCGACGCGGCTGGTCGAGCAGATGCTGGCGCTGGCGCGCCACGAGGCGAGCGCGGCGGCCGGTGCGCAGCCGGAACGGGTCAGCCTGCCGGAGGTGGCGCGCCTGGCCATTTCCGACACCGTGGCCGCGGCCCAGGCGCGCGACATCGACATCGGCATCGCGCAGGCCGATCCGGCCACTGTGCAGGGCCAGTCCGAAGCGCTGCGCACGTTGTTGCGCAACCTGATCGACAACGCGGTCAAGTACACGCCGCCCGGCGGTCGCGTCGACATCGGAATCGTGGCCGGCGCGCGCGGGGTCGAGCTGAGCGTGGACGACAGCGGGCCCGGATTGCCCGAGAGCGAACGCGAGCGCGTTCTCGATCGTTTCTACCGCGTGGGCGAAGCCCAGGCCCCCGGCAGCGGCCTGGGCCTGGCGATCGTCAAGTCGATCGCCGATCTCCACGCGGCGACCGTGTCGCTCGACCGCTCCCCCCTTGGCGGCCTGCGAGTGCAAGTGCGTTTCCCACCCTGACGCAAACCCCGGCCGGCGCAGCCCGGGCGTTCGTGAAACACCGCGGAACCGGCTCCGCCGGGCCGCCGGTGTTGCCCCCGGCAGGGGGTGGGCGGGCTACACGCAGTGAGCCCAACCTGGGGGCGAGCCTTAAGCTTTTCTTAAGGGTCCGGCCCGACATTCCTTTCGTGCTCTCTTCCAACACTCGAAAGGATTCCTGATGAAAACCGGTTTGACCTCGCCCCGCGCGCTCGTGCTTTCGCTGGCCGCCGCCGGCGTGATCGGTGCCGTCGGCACTGGCGCCTACACCAGCGCCCGTGCCGTGGCCGCGCCGCCGGCGCAGGCCGTTGCCGTTGCCGGCACCACCGCTCCGGTGGTGACCATGCCCGACTTCTCCACCATCACCGCGCGCGACGGCCAGGCGGTGGTCAACATCAGCGTCACCGGCAGCACCAAGACCGCTGGCGCGCAGGGCGGTCCGCAGATGGATCCGGACGATCCGATGTACGAATTCTTCCGTCGCTTCGGCGGCGGCCAGGGCCCGCGTGGCCAGCAGCAGCCGCAGCGCGAGACCCCGGTGCGCGGCCAGGGCTCGGGCTTCATCCTGAGCGCCGACGGCATCATTCTGACCAACGCCCACGTCGTCAAGGACGCCAAGGAAGTCACGGTCAAGCTGACCGACCGCCGCGAATTCAGCGCCAAGGTGCTGGGCTCCGACCCCAAGACCGACGTCGCCGTGATCAAGATCGAGGCCAAGAACCTGCCGGTGCTTTCCGTGGGCAACACCAAGGACCTGAAGGCCGGCGAATGGGTGCTCGCGATCGGTTCGCCGTTCGGCTTCGAGAACACCGTGACCGCCGGCGTCGTCAGCGCCAAGGGCCGCTCGCTGCCCGATGACGGCTATGTGCCCTTCATCCAGACCGACGTCGCGATCAACCCCGGCAACTCGGGCGGCCCGCTGCTGAACACGCGCGGCGAGGTGGTCGGCATCAACTCGCAGATCTACAGCCGCAGCGGCGGCTACCAGGGCGTGTCGTTCGCGATCCCGATCGAGGTCGCGATGCAGGTCAAGGACCAGATCGTCGCCACCGGCCGCGCCACGCACGCCCGCCTCGGCGTCGCGGTGCAGGAGGTGAACCAGGCCTTCGCCGATTCGTTCAAGCTGGACAAGCCCGAAGGCGCGCTGGTGTCGAACGTCGAGAAGGGTGGCCCGGCCGACCAGGCCGGCCTGCGCTCGGGCGACGTGATCCGCAAGGTCGACGGCGAATCCGTCGTCGCATCGGGCGACCTGCCGGCGCTGATCGGCCAGAAGAAGCCGGGCAGCAAGATCACGCTCGAGATCTGGCGCCAGGGCGCGCGCGAGGAAATCTCCGCCAAACTCGGCGACGCGGCCGAGAAGTCCGCCACCGTGGCGAAGAACGAGGAGGGTGGCGCCAACCAGGGCAAGCTCGGCCTCGCACTGCGCCCGCTGCAGCCGCAGGAGCAGCGTGAGGCCGCGGTCGACGGCGGTCTGCTGATCGCGGATGTCGGCGGCCCGGCGGCGCTGGCAGGGGTCCAGACCGGCGACGTGCTGCTGGCCATCAACGGCACGCCGGCGAAGAGCATCGAGCAGGTGCGGGAGGTGGTGGCGAAGGCCGACAAGTCGGTCGCCCTGCTGATCCAGCGCGACGGCAACAAGATCTTCGTGCCGGTGCGCCTGGGCTGAGCCCGCGCTGCGCAAAGCCGGCCTCAAGTGCGACAAAGTGCCGGTTCGCGGTCTCATCGTCAAGGCACCGTGCAAAAGTGCCTTGGCATGAAATTCGACGAACAGTAACAATCCGTCAACAACTGAATAAGGGGTTTCCCGGTGGCACTTCGCGACATTGCACTGACTGTTCTTGAGCTCGAACCCAATGAATTTCACTGGGTTCTGATGGAGGCAGTCCAGGCCGAGTCCGAGGATTGCCTGGGATTCCGGCCTGTGGACTGTTCGACACAGGGGGTTCCGGACTATTCGGAAGCCCTGATCCAGGGGGCCTCGGCACTTCGCGTGCTGCAAGGCCTCGCTCCTTTCGGCAAGCCGAAGACGCCGGTGGGCATCGGGGAAAGCCCTTCGCCCGACTTGGGCAGGTCGGCTGCCATGTCCTCCGACGATCCAGACTCGTGCATGTTCACGACCGACCACTCGGTCTTGTAGCGCGCCGGACGTCAGCGGTCCCGGGCGTCGAAATGCAGCGCCGTGACCGCGATCACCCGGGCCGCTTGCGAGCGGATCGTGCATCGCTGGGAGACGCCACGCAGCACCAGCCGCGGCGGGGTCGGCTCGATGCAGCGCGCCGGGGACCTGCGGTGGAAGCCGACCGCCGCGAACGGCAGCAGAAACCTGGCGGCGAGCGTGAAGGGATGTTGCATGATCCTGAAGTTACGCGGTTGCCGCTCCTTCGCCAATCTCTCCGAAGGAGGCAAGGCACCCCCAAAGCGGCATAGGCCGGAAGAGGGCACCGCCTTCAGAGCAAGCAAAGGAAATGGATATGACGAGACTGATCGTGCTGCAGAAAAATGGCTCGGCCAGGCAGGTCAACGTGACGAACACCCCCTTCGTCATCGGTCGCGCCGACAGCTGCGACCTGGTGCTGGACAACCCGCTCGTGAGCCGTTCTCACGCCGTGTTCGAGGCCATGGGCGCTGCGCTCACGATCCGCGACCTGCAGAGCCACAACGGAACCTATGTGAATGGCGAGCGGATCGAATCGGTCGTGCTCGGCAACGGCGACGAGATCAAGATCGGCGGCTACCAGATCCGTTTCTTGTCGCAGGGCGGTCCGATTGCTCCTGCGGAGGCGCTCCGGCTCGTGACGGTGCCGGGCCGGCTGACAGACATCGACTTGCAGAGGCTCGGCGCGAAACCCTGAACCTCGCTGCGCCGATGACGCGGAAGAAAGGCACACCCTCGCACGCCGATCGGATGGCAACACCCTCCGTTTGGAGGATGCCCGCGTGCGCATTTCCGGTGCACAGTCCCGTGCTTGATGACTGCAGGAGCACAGCATGGACTCAGAGGTCTTGACCCTAGGCGCATTGGCGATCCTCGTTGCGGGTGGCTGGCTGATCGACGTGCTCAGTCATCGGGAGCCGTCGCCGCTGCAGCGCCAGATGACCCACCAGATCAAGAAGTCGGTCGACACGATGCGCGGCACGCCGCTGCGCTGAGAGCCCCACGCTCCCCGTTTCGTATGGGTCGCTGCTGACTACTTCTTGAAGGTCGACGCCGGCATCCGGATGTCCGTGAGCTTCCAGTCGACGAAGCCGCTGCGCTCGAACACCAAGGCCAGGCGATCGGCGTTCGGTTCGTCGGGCCTGGCGGGATCGACCGCGTAGGCCGTCATCCGATTGGCGCCCTCGCGGTCGATGACCCAGCGGGCCTTCTCCTTCTTTTCGGGCGGGGCGTCGCCTGCAGGGTCCGGCGCGCCGCCTGGAAGCGGTGAGGCCGAGGGCGGCTCGGAAGGCGCCTTGCCCAGCCTCCCGTTTTGCATCGCGGCCATGACCGTTTCAGGACGGACCATCGCATCCACCAGCTGATTGACCAGCCCGAGTCCGATCAGGCTGCCCAGCGCCGCGAACGGATTGGCCGCATCCCGGGGCGCACCCAGCTTCTGCGCGAGCAGGGCGGAGAACTGGCCCTTGAGGCTTTCGCGCAGCTTCGGATAGTCCACGTGCGCATTGAAGCTCTCCGCGTCACCGCTCTGTGCCGCCGTCTGCAACTGGCGAACGGCCAGGAAGGGCGACCAGTACCAGTAGGCCGCGAGGGCCAGGAGCAGGACGAGGACGGCGGCGGCTGCATGGCGTATTTTCATGCGGCGATTCTGCCGCCTGCGCTCGCTGCCGCCGTCACGTTCGGCAACCATCTTCACCGCGCGGACGTAGGCTCTTTGGAGGTGGCGCACGTTGTGTGCTGCACAGGGGGCGGTTTTCGCCCCCTTCATCTGGGGAATCTCCGTGAACGTCGAACGATCTTCTTTCTTCAAATGGGCCGCCGCCGGTGTCGTGGCGGCCGGCGCACTTTTCGCCGCCGCGTCGGCCAATGCCCAGGTCAACTGGTCGGTCGGCGTCAGCGCGCCCGGTGTGTCGATCGGTGTGGCCGAGCCTGGCCCCGTGTATTACGAGCCGGCACCGGTCTATTCGCGCCCGGCACCGATCTACTATCAGCCGGCTCCTCCTGCGTACTACAGCCCGCCGCCGGTGTACTACCGCCCGGCGCCGGTGTACTACGGGCCGCCTGCGCAGGGCTACTACGAACCGGGCGAGCGTTGGCGCCATCGGCATCACCATCGCCGCGATTGGGATGACCGAGGCGATCGCGACTGAGTCCGGCCCTCAGCCGCCGTGCCCGGCCTTGCGCCAGTCCCACGGCGGCACCGGGTCGGCATCGCGCCAGAGCCCGGCGCGTTTCGCCCTGGCTTCCGTCTCTGCAAACTCGTACTGCCCGCGCTCCTGGGCCGTTTGTTCCATGGCATAGGCCCTGTACCACCAGGCCATCCCGAGTGTGACCATCGCGAGACCCGCGTCCAGCGTCTTGGGCCCGCCCGGCGCCGACGCTGGCGCCACCATCACCTTGCAGACGCTGCGTCCGTAGCGATCGATGGTGATGCAGTCGATCTCGGCCTCCCGCATGAAGACCAGGTTGGACATGGCCCGCTTGGCGCGCTCGCCGAAGGGCTGGCGCCTCTCGGGCGCGTCGATGCCGTTGAGCCGAACCTTGAGTGCCTCGTGGCGTCCGCCCGGGCCGCAGCGCGCCTTGAGCGTGTCGCCGTCGGAAACGCCCACGACAAGGCAAGTGCGTGGCGCGGCGTGGATCGCAAGGGGAAGAGTGAGCAGGAGAATCGCAAGAAGTCGTCGCATCGAACGATTCTCGCGTCGAGCCAACCGTTCGATCGAGGCTTCAACGAAAACTCGCCTCGCCGATGGCGAATCCGCTGACGAGTGCACCGCGCTTCGCGGCATACTTGAAGCGGTCACAACACACCTGAATTCTTCCGAATGGACAAAGAAGTAGACCCCGCGGTACTGGCGGTCATCAACGAAAAGCGCCTGTTGGGCGAGAAGCGCACGCCCGTCGAAATCATTGCCAAGATGGGCGTGTTCGATGCGCGCGAGAAGGCGTCCGAGCACGCCTGGCTGGCCACGGGCGACAACGTCATCGCCACCATTTGGGCGGAGTTCGTGAGCATCGGCGCCGGCGGGCGATGGTTCTGTCTAGAGTCCCTCGATACGCAACATCGACTGGCCGGCGGCGAGCGGACTGCGCTGCAAATCCAGCGAGCCAAAGACCGACTTCACTTGCTCAAGCGCTCGCTGGACGCCGGCCAGGGTTTGAGGGCCGTGCTGCAGACGAACCGGGTCGCCATTTCCGATCTGGAGACCGACAAGGCCGCCAAGGTTTCGATGCGGGTGCCGGACGACCAGGAGTGGCACGTCGCCGCGTGGGATCCCGATCAGAAAATCGCGGTTCTGGTCCGCGGCCCGCGCGGGTGGCTGCCGACCGAAGAAGACATGCAAGCCGCACGGGCGCGAGGCAGCGTTCCGGCTGCGGCGCCCGAGCCCCCGGCGGGCCAGGCCTCCCGAGAAGAAGTGCAGGCGGCCGCGCTGGACTACCTCACGCGTCACTTCGCGGGCTACGGGTACAAGACCGAGAACGTGGCCAGCCAGAAGCTCGGCTACGACATCGAGGTGTCGGACAAGAAGGGCGCCACGTTGCTCAAGCTCGCGGTGAAGGGCACTGCCGCTGGAATGGCTGGCTTCCAACTCACGGGCGAGGAGCGCGCGTGCGCAAAGCGGGGGGATCCCTGGCGCCTCGCGGTGGTCACGGACGCCATCGGCCCCGCGGCGCAGCACAAGCTCTACAAGCCCTCCGAGGTCGACAAGGCGCCCGGCCTCGAACCGCTGCTTGAATAGCAAGCGTTGAGGTCGCCCAAGGTTCCGAACTCCCGGTGTCGGTTCTGAACGACATCCGTCGATGGGCGCGGCGCGTCAAGCGCGACGCGGTGACCCTCTGGTTCGCGTGTCGCCATCCGGGCACCCCGTGGCTTCCCAAGGCGTTGGCGGCCTTCGTCGTCGCCTATGCACTGAGTCCCATCGACCTGATCCCCGACTTCATCCCGGTGTTGGGGTATGTCGACGATGCCCTGTTGCTGCCTGCGCTGATCTGGCTCGCGATCCGGATGCTGCCGCAAGAGATCCTCGCTGACTGTCGCATCAAGGCCGACGAGTGGATGAGCCGCGGCGAAGGGAAGCCCCGCAGCGCTTGGGGCGCCGCGCTTGTCATTGGAATCTGGCTGGGTGCCGGAGCCGTTCTCTGGGCTTGGCTGCGATAGCACCGCCAACCGGATTTTGGCGATTGCCAAACAAACATGCGCCCCAAAAGGAAATGCCCCGCCATCTTTTGAATAGCGGGGCATCCAGAGGCCTTGCGGCTTGTAGTGGCTCCTCGACCTGGGCTCGAACCAGGGACCTACGGATTAACAGTCCGGCGCTCTACCGACTGAGCTATCGAGGAACAAGCCTCAGATTATAGCGTCCTTTTTTGGGCTCTCTGGCCGACGCCGATCGAATCGACATTTTTCTCCAACTTTTTTTTGAAGGCCGTGACGCGCGGGGCTCAAGTGCCGTTGCAGAGCGCCATCAACCGGGCCGCCGCTGCCTCGGGTTCCGGGTCGGCCACCAAGGCACGCACCACGGCCACCGAGCCGACGCCGGTGGCGAGCACCTCGGGCATGCGCTGCTCGTCGACGCCGCCGATACCGACCTGCGGATAGCCGCGCATGAGGCGCGCGTAGGCGGCAAGGCGTGCGACGCCTTGCGGCGCGGTGGCCATCCGCTTGAGCGTGGTCGGGTACACCGCGCCCATCGCGATATAGCTCGGGCTGGCGGCATCGGCGCGCACCATCTCGGCATAGCCGTGGGTGCTGACGCCCAGGCGAAGGCCGGAGGCCCGGATCGTCTTCAGTTCCTCGGGCTTCAGCGCATCGAGGTCTTCCTGTCCGAGATGCACGCCGTAGGCCTGCGCCGCGATCGCGCTGCGCCAATGGTCGTTGATGAAGAGCAGGGCGCCGGTGCCGCGCACCGCCTCGACCGCCGCGACCACCTCGCGCTCGATGGCCGCTGCATCGTCCGACTTGAAACGCAACTGCACCGTCGGCACGCCGGCGCGCGCCATGCGTGCGACCCACTTCGCATCGGGCAGTACCGCATAGAGGCCGAGCCGGGTCGGGCAGGGCGGAAACGCATCGCCGCGCGTCGTCGGCGGAAAGGCGCGCATCCCGAAATCGGCTGGCGATTCGGGCCAGGCTTGGGGATCGAAGCTGCCGCTGCGATCGGTCTGCGCCCGCCACGCGCGCGCCAGGCACTCGGCATCGATGTCGATGAAGCCCAGCGTTGCGCAGGCTTGCTTCACGCCTTGGTAGAGCGCGTCGTCCGCGGAGAACGATGCGGTTGCGCCCGGCGCTTCGCCGAAGCGCGACGCCTGCGCCGCAACGATGGCGCGCGCGATGGAATGGGAGTCGATCATGGGGGTCATTGGGAAGATGCGTGATGCCAGAACGGCGTGCCCAGCACCGGCGTGCTCGGCTGGGCCGAATCCTGTGCCGCCATGGCGCCGGCGTGGTGCGCGCAGCGACCGGCCTGTACCGCATCGGCAAACGCGCCGGCCATGGCGACCGGGTCCTGCGCCAGTGCCACCGCGGTGTTGAGCAGCACGCCGTCGTAGCCCCACTCCATCACCTGGCAGGCATGCGAGGGCAGGCCGAGGCCGGCATCGACCAGCAGTGGCACCGAGAGCCGCTCGCGCAACACCTGCAATGCATACGGATTGACCGGCCCGCGGCCGGTACCGATCGGGGCGGCCCAGGGCATCACGGCCTGGCAGCCGACGTCGACCAGGCGCTGGCACAGCACCAGGTCCTCGGTGCAGTAGGGCAACACCTGGAAGCCGTCGCGGATCAGCTGCGATGCGGCGTCGACCAGGTTCAGCGTGTCGGGCTGCAGCGTGTAGTCGTCGCCGATCAGTTCGAGCTTGATCCAGGGCGTGTCGAACAGCTCGCGCGCCATCTGGGCCGTGGCGATGGCCTCCTGCACGCTGTGGCAGCCGGCTGTGTTGGGCAGCACCGGAACGCCGAGCCGGCGCAGAAGTTCCCAGAAGCCGTTGTCGCTGCCGCCGCCGTTCGGGGTCGCGGTCTGGCGGCGCAGCGAGGCCGTGAGCATCGCGGGCTGCGCGCGCCGGACCGCCGCCTCGAGCACGTCGGGGGATGGATAGCGCGCGGTGCCCAGCAGCAGGCGGCTCTGGAAGCTCTGGCCGTAGAGGACGAGCGGGTCGTTGGCGGAAGCAAGGGTCATGGTCTTCTCTCTCAGCCGCCCGTCACGGGGCGGATCACTTCGATGCGGTCGTCGGCCTGCAGCGCATGCGAGGCGTAGTTCGAGCGCGGCACGAACTGGCGGTTGACGGCCACCGCGAACGGCGGCTTGGCGTCGATGAGGGCGAGCGCGTCCGCCACCTTCGCGTCGGGCGGCAGCGTGCAGGGCGTGTCGTTGATCCGGAGGTTCATGGAGGTCATTCGAGGCGGGTCGCGAGGCCGAAGCGGCCGGCGAGCGCGGAGCGATCGGTCGCGAGCAGCTCCATCGCGACGTCGAGGATCGCCGGCGCGATCATGAAGCCGTGGCGGTAGAGGCCGTTGATCTGCATCACCTTCGGGCGCAGCTGGCGCACCGCCGGCAGGTTGTCGGGCAGGGTCGGCCGGCACTGGGTCGCGATCTCGACGATGCGCGCTTCGGCGAAGCCGCTGTGCACCGCATAGGCCGCGCTCAGCAGCTCGAGCGTGGAGCGCACGCTGGCCGGCGACATGTCGTCCGATTCGATCTCGGTCGCGCCGATCACGAACAGGTGGTCGGGCTTGGGCGCGATGTAGAGCGGATAGCGCGGATGCACCAGGCGCGTCGGCCGCCGCAGCGTCACTTCGGGTGCGTGCACGCGGATGACTTCGCCGCGCACGCCGCGCAGGGCATTCCACTGCGGCTTGGCGCCGAGGCCTCGGCAATCGATCACGCGCTCGGGCTGGCCCGGTTCGCCGGGCGCGAAGTCGTCGACGGTGCGCGGCGAGTGCCAGTGCAGGCGCACCTTCGGCAGGGCCTGCAGCGTGGCGAGCAATGCCGTGAGCAGCGCGCGGTTGTCGAGCTGGCCTTCATCGGGCAGCAGCAGGCCCTGCGCGAAGCGCCGGCCCAGCGAAGGCTCGGCGGCCTCGATGCCGGCGGCATCGAGCATCCGCATGGCGGGCAGTTCGGGCACCAGCTCGCCGGTGTGCGCGAGCACGCGCTGGAGACGCGCGGCCTCGGCGGCATCCTGGCGGTGCCACAGCACCAGCGTCCCCTCGCGCTGGAAGAACACCGGCGCCGCCAGCGGTGCGATCAGCGCCGGCCAGCGGTCGAGTGCGTAGTGCCCCATGCGGACCACGGCGGGCGGCGCCACCGCCGATTCGGCGAGCGGCGCGAGCATGGCGGCGGCGACCCGCGCGGCCGCGCCTTCGGCCTCCGGTCCGCCGGCCTCGAACAGGTCGACCTCGCTGCCCGCCTGCGCCAGCGTCAGCGCGAGCAGGCGCCCCATGAGCCCGGCGCCGAGCACGGCGGCGCAACGGAAAGGAAGTTCGGCTTGCAGGCTCATTGCATCCTCAGGCTCGGCCTCGGTGTGCGTGGCGGATAATTTTCGACATGACCATTGCATTCTCTCGCTACGCACGCGTACTCTCGATCGCCGGCTCCGACAGCGGCGGAGGCGCCGGCATCCAGGCCGACCTGAAGACCTTCTCGGCGCTGGGCTGCTACGGAATGACCGCCATCACCGCGCTGACCGCGCAGAACACGCTGGGCGTGTCGGGCATCCACGGGGTGCCGCCGGAGTTCCTCAAGGCGCAGATCCAGGCGGTGGTCGAGGACATCGGCGTCGATGCGGTCAAGCTCGGCATGCTGCATGCGCCCGAGGTCGTCGAAGTGGTGGCCTGGGCCATCGACCGCTACCAGTTGCCGAACGTGGTGCTCGATCCGGTGATGATCGCCACCAGCGGCGACCGCCTGATCGCCGCCGAAACGGTGGCGGTGCTGGTGCGCGAACTGTTCCCGCGCGCCGTGGTGGTCACGCCGAACCTGGACGAGGCGGCCTTGTTGATCGGCCATGCCATCGACGGCGTCGATGCGCTCGACGACGCCGCCAGCGAACTGCTCGCGCTCGGTGCCAGGGCGGTGCTGCTCAAGGGCGGCCATCTGCCGGGCGACGATGTGGTCGACCTGCTGGCCGAGTCCGACGGCGAGCGGCTGCGGCTGGCCTCCACCCGCATCCGGAGCCGCAACCTGCACGGCACCGGCTGCACCTTGTCGTCGGCCATCGCCGCGCACCTGGCGCTCGGCTTCGGGTTGCCGCAGGCGGTGGAGCGCGCGCGCGGCTACGTCGTCGCCGCGATGGCGGCGGGGGCCGATGTCAAGGTCGGTGCGGGGCACGGTCCCCTCAACCACGGCTTTGCGCCAGTGCCGAGCGTCCGCCTGCCGGCGACTGGCGCGTGATCCAGGCGAGCGCGAAGGTGATCGCAAGGGTCGGCAACGCCGAGCCCCACTGAGGCGCCCAGGCCGCGCAGGCGTGGTAGATCGCGATGCCGGCGATCCAGATGGCGGCCGCGGGCAGGTCCACGCGGCGCGTGCCGACCGGAACCGGTGCGTTGCCGGTGCCGAGCCGCCCGAGGATCACCCCGTAGAGCGGCACGAAGACCGAGCTCAGCAGCAGCAGGAAGGGTTCGAGCGAGTGCATCGGCAGCACCAATGCAAAGGCGATGCAGACCGAGGCCAGCAGCAGGCCCCAGCGCCGCACGCTCCAGCGCGGCTGCAGGCTGTGGGCCGAGACCGAGCCTGAGTAGACGTCGCCGTAGGCGTTGTCGAGTTCATCGATCAGGATCAGCCCCAGCGCCACCAGGCCGCCCTGTGCCAGCAGCAGGGCCGCGACCAGGTTGGTGCCGGGTTCGGCGACGCTCACCACCATCACGCCGAGCGCATAGCACCAGATGTTGGCCAGCACGTAGCCGATCCAGGTGCCGCTGAAGGCGCCGCCCAGGCCGCCCGTGCTGCGCTTGCCGTGGCGCGCGTAGTCGGCCACCAGCGGCAGCCAGGAGACCGGCATCGCGATCACCAGGTCGAGGGCGCCGAACATGCCCATGCTGCCGTCGCCGGGCCGCGACCAGAAGGCCTCCAGGCCCTTGGCCTGGAGCCGGCTTGCGAACTGCCAGGTCAGCCAGGCCAGCGAGAGCACCACCAGCGGCAGGCCAAAACGGGTCACGAAGCGCCGCACCAGCTTGACCATCGAGCCGGCCAGCAGCGCGAGCAGGACCGCGCCCCACAGCAGCGTGGTCAGCACCGTGCCCAGCGGGCTGCCGAGCGACCAGCCGAAGGCCTGGCCGCCGATGGCCTGCGTGCCCTCGCGCATGATCACGAGCTCGAAGGTGGTCCAGCCGACCAGCTGCACGATGTTGAGCACCACCGGCAGCCGCGCGAAGGCGCTGCCGTAGGTCGCGTTCATGAGGCCGGCACTCGCCAGCCCGCTCTCGCAGCCGACGCGCGCGGTCCAGGCCAGCAGGCCGGCGCCGATGCAGGAACCCAGCACGATCGCCAGCACCGCGTCGCGGGTGCCGACCGCCGGCACCAGGTAGGCGCCGATCTGCATCACCAGCAGGCCGACGCCGAGGCTGAACCAGAGCGCCATGTGGTCGCGCCGCTGGAAGACGCGGCCGGATTCGCGCAGCGGCGTCAGTGCCTCGTTGGCGCCGTCCGGCGCCGAAGGGGCGTTCGTGTTTGCCATCCAATTGCTCCCATGCAAATCGTTTGGCAGGTGGGCGAGGCCAGCAGAAGGACCGCCGCGCGAGACAACGTGGCGGCCGCCGGACCAGCTTCCCTGCGCGAGGATTACCTCAGGCCCACCAAGCGGAACTTCGTGGGACTCCAGTCTTGATCCTCTCGCGACGGCGGTGCGCAATGAAGATCTCGACCGAACAGGTTCAAAGGGTTTTTTCTCAGCTGGACCGGCAAGCCGACCCAGCACCCCTAGCGAGCGGCCATTTTAGGCTCGATGGCGACGATGCGGGCGCGGGACAGAATCAGGCCTGGGATCGCCTAACTCTTCTTGGAGGTTTTCGCGAAGAACTGCGTCGGCTGATGCTCAACGGCCTCACTGGCGCACTTCGGGCAACGCAAATGGGCCGTCTCATGCTCAGCGACGTGTTCGATGTGCTCGAAAACCTCGCCGCACTTTGCGCAACGATACTGGTACGTAGGCATGGCACTCCTCCACCGCGGGAGCGGGATGCGCAGGTTCGGCCCATGAGGCATGGCGCCCGCTCCCGGCGCCTCATGCTACGACGATGGCGCCGCCTTGGAAACCCTTTTTCGGGAGCCCGGTGCAAGGTGAGCCAGGGGCCGGCACCGGCACTCGGGCAGTTGGATTGTCAAGGATGCATCGTCCGCGCGTCGTCGCGGGCAATCAGCGGGACGGCGAAGCGCCGGACGGCGATCGAAAGCGCCCAGAACAGGCCCGTGATCAGCGCGGCCAGACCCAGCCCGGCCGCGATGTCGAGCGGAAAATGGACGCCCACGTAGATGCGTGCCCAGCCGGTGACGAGCGCGATCGCGAACACCGCCAGTCCGAGCGTCCGCAGGGTCGGCCGCAGGCAGAGCACCAGGGCCACCGTGAACATCACCGAAGCGTGGGCGCTGGGCAGTGAGCCTCTGGCGCCATGTTCGATGTAGGCCGGGCTCAGGCCGGCGACGAAGGGCCGCGGCATGTGGAGGGCATCGGCCAGGGCGTGTGCGGCGATGGCGGCAACCGCCGCGGCGGCCAGGGCCGCCATCGCGTAGCTGCGCTGCGCCGGCCGGCGCCAGGCCACCCCGCCCAGCAGGGCCAGGCAGAGCCATGAGGCGCCGCCGGCCACCAGCGACGCGAAGCCCAGGAGCTGGGCGTTGGGTGCGTGGCCCGCACCGAGCCATTGAAAGAGTGCGATGTTCAGCGGCTGCATGGCGCGCATCCTAGGGGCAATGCGTGTCGGCAGCATGAACGCACGGTTCACTTCCGGTTCAGGGCCGCAAGCAGCGGCGGCCCGGGATCCCGGATCAGTGCTCGACGCCGAGCAGCGTGTGCAGCCGTGTGCTGGTGGTGGTGTATTGCAGCGGAATCGCCTTGTCGGGAAAGACGATGGCGGCGGCGCCCCAGGCCGCCAGCGTGGCCTCATGGAAGCCGCAGACGATGAGCTTCTTCTTGCCGGGGTAGGTGTTGATGTCGCCGACGGCGAACACGCCGCGCTCGCGCGTCTCGAATTTCTCGGTGTCGACCGGCACCTGCTTGCGCTCGAGCGCCAGGCCCCATTCGGCGATCGGTCCGAGGCGTGGGGAAATGCCGAGGCAGCCGATCAAGGCGTCGAAGGGCAGCGCCACGGTTTGCGCGTCCGGCGTGGCAACCTGGAGCTGCGTGTCGTCGAAGCCGACGGGCTGGCCGATCTGCAGGCGGATCGCGCCGGCCGCGATGCGCTCGCGCAGTGCCCGCACCGTTGCATCGTCGGCCTGGAAGACGTCGCGGCGGTGAAGCAGCGTGACCTTCTTCGCCAGGGGCGCGAGCGCCAGTGCGGTGTCGATCGCGGCATCGTCGCCGCCATGGACGATCACCGACAGCCCCGCGAAGCGATCGAGGGCGTCGGGATGATAGAAGAGCCTGGCGCCTTCAAGCCGCTCGATGCCTTCGACGGCAATGCGCTTGGGCACGAAGGCGCCGACGCCTCCGGCGATGAAGACCGTCTTGGCCAGAAAGGAACTGCCGCGCGACGTGGCCAGCCGCAGGCGGCCGTCGTCCTGGCGGGCGAGGGTCGCGATCTGCTCGCCGAAATGGAATTGCGGCTTGAACGGTGCGATCTGCTGCAGCAGCGATTCCGCCAGGCCGCGTCCGGTGGTCAGCGGCGTGCCCGGGATGTCGTAGATCGGCTTGTCGCCGTAGAGCTCGACGCATTGGCCGCCGGCGCGGGGCAGGGCGTCGACGATGTGGCAGGAGATCTCGAGCAGGCCGAGCTGGAATACCTGGAACAGCCCGACCGGGCCGGCGCCGATGATCAGCGCATCGGTTTCGACCGGGGCCGCTGTCGTGTTCAGCGCACCAACTCCCCGATCTTGTCGGTCTTGTCTTTCCACTCTTCGGCGTCGGGCAGCGCCGGCTTGCGCTTGGTGATGCTCTTCCAGCCGTCGGCCAGGGCCAGCTCCGCGTTGAGCTTGATGAAGGCCAGCTGGTTGGCGGGCAGGTCTTCCTCGGCGTAGATCGCGTTGACCGGGCACTCGGGGATGCAGACCGCGCAGTCGATGCATTCGTCGGGGTCGATCACCAGCATGTTCGGCCCTTCACGGAAGCAATCGACCGGACAGACATCGACGCAATCGGTGTATTTGCAGCGGATGCAGGATTCGGAGACGACGTGGGTCATGGTCTTGGCTAGCGGGGGAATGATCGGGGAAACCCCGAATTTTAGGCCTTTGTGGCGGTGGGCCGCACGAGCACTGCGGCGGAGGTCCGATGCGAAGCGGTGTCCACGAGGATCAGCGACCCCAGCGCTCGCGATTGAGTGAACGGCAGCACGGCCAGCGGCTGCTGCAGTGCCAGCACCACGTCGCCGATGGCATTGGCTTCGAGCTGGTCGGTGGGTTCGGCTTCGAGGGTCGTGATGTTCAGCCGGTCGACGATGCGCGCCACCCTGGCCTTGACCCAGCGGTGGCCCTGCAGCGCCCAGTACACCCGGCCGGCGACCAGCGGCTCGTCGTCGAGCCAGGCGACGGTCGCGGTGATCTCGCGAACCGGCTCGAAGGCATCGGGCGCCAGCAGCCAGTCGCCGCGCGAGACGTCGAGCTCCCGGTCCAGCACGATGCCGGCGCTGTGACCGGCGTGCACGGTCTTCGGGTCGCGCGTGTGGCTCAGCACCTGGGCCACGGTGGCGTGCTGGTTGCTCGGCAGTACGGTGATGCGCTGTCCAGGCTCGACGTGGCCGCTGGCCACCCGGCCCCAGAACACGCGGCGCCCGCGCGACGTGTCGGCCGATGAGGAGAACTTCTCGACCCACTGCACCGGGAAGGCGAAGGGGACGGCCTCGTCCTGGGCGGTGACCGGCAGTTGCTCGAGCAGTTCGAGCAGGCTGGGGCCTTCGTAGCCGGCCCAGGCGGGATGGCGCGAGGCCACGTTCCAGCCCTTGAGCGCCGAGATCGGCACCGTGGCGGTCACCTGCACGCCGGCGGCGTCGGCGAAGTTCGAGAGCGCGGCGGAGATGCGCTCGAAGGCGAGTTCGGCGTCGTCGATCGCATCGAGCTTGTTGACCGCGAAGACGATCGACTGCACGCGCAGCAGATGGCACAGCAGCGTGTGGCGGCGGGTTTGAGGCAGCAGTTCGCGCTTGACCACTTCGCCGTCGCCGACCTCGGCGGCCCAGGCCAGCTTGGTCGCGTCGACCAGCACCACGGCGGCGTCGGCGCTCGAAGCGGCCGTGACCATGTTGCGCGTGTACTGCTCATGGCCCGGCGCATCGCCGATCACGAACTTGCGATGGGCGGTGGAGAAGTAGCGGTAGGCGACGTCGATCGTGATGCCTTGCTCGCGCTCGGCCGAGAGGCCGTCGGTCAGCAGGGCCAGGTCGGTCTCGCCGCCGCGCTGGACGCCGGCCAACTGGTCCTGCAACACGGTCTTGCTGTCGACCAGCAGGCGGCCGATCAGGGTGCTCTTGCCGTCGTCGACGCTGCCGCAGGTGATGAAGCGCAGGGCGGCGCCGGTTTCGGCTTGCTGTTCAAGAGTTGAAGTCGTCGCGTTCATGGTCATTCTCTGCAATGCACTGTCTTGTTCGTGAAACACCGAGGAACCGGCTCCGCCGGGCCTCTGGTGTTGCCCCCGGCAGGGGGTGGGCGGGCTACACGCAGTGAGCCCAACCTGGGGGCGAGCTAAAAGTACCCGTCTTTCTTGCGCTTTTCCATCGAGGCTTCGGAGGTCTTGTCGTCCATCCGCGTGGCCCCGCGTTCGCTGACGTCGGCCGCCAGCGTCTCGAGCACCACGTCGGCCGCATCGGCGGCGAGGCTGTCCACGGGGCAGGTGCAGGTGATGTCGCCGACGGTGCGGAAGCGCACGTCGCGCACTTCGACCTGCTCGCCGTCGCGCGGCGGCGTGAGTGCGGTCACGGGCACGAGCAGCCCGCGGCGTTCGATCACTTCGCGCTTGTGGCTGTAGTAGATCGAGGGCAGGGCGATGTGCTCGCGCTCGATGTACTGCCAGACGTCGAGCTCCGTCCAGTTCGAGATCGGGAACACGCGAAAGTGTTCGCCCGGTGCCAGACGCGTGTTGAAAAGCGTCCACAACTCGGGGCGCTGGTCCTTCGGCTGCCATTGGCCGAAGCTGTCGCGGTGCGAGAAGATGCGTTCCTTGGCGCGTGCCTTTTCTTCGTCGCGACGGGCGCCGCCGATCAGCGCGTCGAAGCGGAATTCCTCGATGGCTTCGAGCAGCGTGACCGACTGGTGCACGTTGCGCGACTCTTCAGGGTGCGCCAGGCGCACGGTGCCGCGCCTCATCGAGTCCTCGACGTTGCGCACGATCAGCTCGGCGCCGAGTTCCTTGGCGCGGGCGTCGCGGAAGGCCGTCACTTCGGGGAAGTTGTGGCCGGTGTCGATCATCAGCAGCGGATAGGGAATGCGGCCGACGCCGAAGGCCTTCTCGGCGCACTTGAGCAGCACCAGCGAATCCTTGCCGCCCGAGAACAGCAGCGTCGGCCGCTCGAACGAGGCCGCCACCTCGCGCAGGATGAAGATGGTTTCCTCCTCGAGCGCATCGAGCTGGGTGTTGGACAGGCGCGCGAGCGACTGCGTGGTGGGCAGCAGCAGGTCGGGTTCGGTTCGGGCGTTCATGAAAATCGGGCGCTCAGAAAGTGGATCGGATGCGGCATGGGACTTCAGTGCGCGAGGTGCAGACCGCATTCCCGGTTGTCCTCGCCCTTCGTCGGATCGAGATAGTCGAAGTTGTTGGGCAGGCCATGCGCCTGGCAATAGGCGTGCAGATCCTTCGACGACCAGTGCAGCAGCGGCGCGACCTTGATCAGGCCATCGGGATTGATGCTGACCGGGTCCATCTGCGCGCGCACGGCGGTGTCGGTGGCCCGCAGCGCGGTGAACCAGACCTGCGGTGCCGTCTCGCGCAGCGCGCGCGCGAAGGGCTCCAGCTTCACCTCCTCGGTGAAGGCGGCGTGGCGCGGATCGTCGAGCACCGGCGTCGGGCCTTCCACCGCTTCGCGATGCGCTCTCGAACGCCGAGGCAAGAAGATGCGCAGGTCCAGGTCCAGCAGCTTCGTCACCTCGTCGGCAAAGCGGTAGGTGGCGTCGGTGTTGTAGCCGTTGTCCATCCAGACCACGGGCACGTCGGGCTTCGCGCGCGTGACCATGTGCAGGATCACCGCCTCGAAGGGCCTGAAATTGGTGGTGATGATCGCCGGCCGGTCCAGGCCGATGGCCCAGTCCACGAGGCCTTCGGCGTTGTGGCCGAGCTTGGCGTTGACTTGTGCGAGATCGATGCTCATTGGCGAGGGTTCCAGTGGGGGCAAGGGCGTGCCGACGGCCCGCTCAGGCGCGCTTGAAGATCGGCGTGGCTTGCACCGCGTCGCCTTGATAGAAGGCGGCGAAGCGGTCGAACTGGCGCTGGGCGGCAGAGGCGTCGACGCCTTCCTTCAGCACCGCGCTCGAGAAGCCGGTGCGCTGCATCTGCACCAGCTGATCGATCAACACGTCGCCGGTGGCGCGGATGTCGCCCTGGAAGCCCAGGCGGCGGCGCAGCAGGAAGGCCTGGCTGTAGGCGCGGCCATCGGTGAACTTCGGGAAGTTCAGGTCGATGCGCTCGACGTCCGCGAGGCACACCTCGATCGCCAGCGGGTCGGCGTCGTTGGGCAACTGCAGCACGTTCGGGTCGCCGTTGTCGACGTGGTCCTCGGCGGCGACGAGTCGAAGCGTCTTGTTCATGCTGCCACCTCCTCGACCTTGAAGCGCGCGCCATTGGCGGCGGCCTTGAAGGGCTCGATGCCGACCCGGCGCAGCGCGTCGATGAAGGTTTCGCCTGCTTCGCGGGTGTCGCGGTAGGTGTTGAGCACGGCCTCGATCACGTCGGGCACCTCGGCCGCCGAGAACGAGGGGCCGACCACCTTGCCGGCCTGCGCCGCGCCGCTGAGCGCGGAGCCGTCGGAGCCGCCGAGCGT
Source organism: Variovorax sp. M-6 (assembly GCF_052114385.1). Lineage (NCBI taxonomy): Bacteria > Pseudomonadati > Pseudomonadota > Betaproteobacteria > Burkholderiales > Comamonadaceae > Variovorax > Variovorax sp. M-6. Next base: position 90,709 of record NZ_JBFREQ010000006.1, read on the forward strand.
GACCTGGTACCACTCCTTGCCGTCCTTGTCGACGCCCAGGATGCCGATGTGGCCGCTGTGGTGATGGCCGCAGGAATTGATGCAGCCGCTGATGTGGAGATCGATCTCGCCGAGGTCGTCGAGTTCGTCGAGGTCCTGGTAGCGCTCGGTGATGGCTTCGGCGATCGGGATCGAGCGCGCATTGGCCAGCGCGCAGAAGTCGCCGCCGGGGCAGGCGATCATGTCGGTCAGCAGGTGCACGTTGGCGCTCGCGAAGCCGGCCTCGCGGGCCGCCAGCCACAGCGCGTGCAGGTCTTCCGCATGGACCCAGGGCAGCAGCAGGTTCTGGTCGTGCGTGACGCGGGCTTCGCCGGCGCTGAAGCGGTCGGCCAGCAGGGCCGCCGTGTCGAGCTGGTCGGCCGAGGCGTCGCCGGGCGCCTGCAGGAGGCGCTTGAACGACAGCGTGACCGCGCGCAGCGCGGGGTTGCGGTGCGGCGCCACGTTGCGCTGCAGCCAGCGCGCGAACATCACGTCGTCGGCGGCCTGGGCGCGCAGGGCGGCATCGGTTTCCTCGGCGCTGCGGAACACGCGGGTCGCCAGCGTCGGCGGCACGAAAGACGCGCTCACGCGGTCGAGCTCGGCCTGGGTGATGGTGTGCGGCGCGCCGTCGTGCTCGATCACCTGCTTGTATTCGGCCTCGACGTCATCGATGTAGCGCTGGCCCTCGGCCTTCACGAGGATCTTGATGCGGGCCTTGTAGATGTTGTCGCGCCGGCCGTAGCGGTTGTAGACCCGGACCACCGCTTCGAGGTAGTTCATGATCTGGTTCCACGGCAGGAACTCGCGCAGGACGGTACCGATGATCGGCGTGCGGCCCATGCCGCCGCCGACCTGGACCCGGAAGCCCAGCTCGCCGGCCTCGTTCTTGACCAGGTGCAGGCCGACATCGTGCCAGCCCGTGGCGGCGCGGTCTTCGGTGGCACCGGTGATCGCAATCTTGAACTTGCGCGGCAGGAAGGCGAATTCGGGGTGCAGCGTGCTCCACTGCCGCATGATTTCAGCGAACGGGCGCGGGTCGGCGATCTCGTCGACCGCGACGCCGGCACGCTCGTCGCTCGTGATGTTGCGGATGCAGTTGCCGCTGGTCTGGATGCCGTGCATGTCGACCGTGGCCAGCAGGTCCATCACGTCGGCCGACTTCGAAAGCGGGATCCAGTTGTACTGGACGTTCTGGCGCGTCGTGAAGTGGGCGTAGTGCGTCGGCAGCTTGTGCGTGCCGAGCTKGCCCTGGGTGGCGAGCGCGTTCTTGTAGACCTCGGCCTCGGGCTCGTCGTAGACGCGCGCGATCTTCGCCAGCACGCGCAACTGGCGGCTCGACAACTCGCCATAGGGCACGGCCACGCGCAGCATCGGTGCGTAGCGCTGCACGTACCAGCCGTTCTGCAGGCGCAGCGGTCGGAATTCGTCCTCCGCGAGCTTGCCCGACTGCCAGCGTTCGAGCTGGTCGCGGAACTGGGCGGCACGCAGGTGCACGAACTGGCGGTCGAAATCTGTGTATTGGTACATCGTGTGTCAGAAGCTGGAAAGCGGTGCGTCCACCGCCCGTCAAGGCGAGCGTGGAATGTAGAAGCGAGGCTTATGAAAACAAACTATTTTTTGGTTCGCGCCTTATGCGGATAAGCATATTCACCAGTCGCCATGCGGGTTTCGAGGCGATTTGGCGGATTTTCCGGATAAGGCAGAACCGGTCGGAAGGCGCGCGTCCGGATGTCAGGGGAGCGGCTTTCGCGCCGCCGCGAAGGCGGCCTGGATGTCCTCGAGCCGCCGGCCGCGGGTCTCGATGCCGCTGCGCACCAGCATCAGGGCGGCCACGGCCATCGGCAGCGCGATCAGCAGCGCCGAGGCCGTGAAGTGCTCGAACACGCCGGCGACGCCGAAGCCGGCGCCGAGGATGCCGCCGAACTTCGAGCTGGCCGCGATCACGCCGGAGCCGGTGCCGCGCAGGTGCACCGGGTAGATTTCGGCCGCATAGGGAATCAGCATCGCGATCACGCCGCTGGAGCTCACCAGCAGCAGCGCCGTGGTCACGACCATCGCCAGCGCCGAATGCACCTGCGCCAGGCCGAGCGCGAAGAACACCAGCAGCGTGGCGGCCGTCAGGCCGATGAAGAGCACCAGCGCCTTGATGCTGCTCCAGCGGTGGTACAGCCAGATCACGAGCGCGATGCCGGGCAGCGCGAGCAGGGCGGAGCGGGCCAGCAGCGCGCTGGCGGCGCTGGCGTCCATGCCCATGCTGCCGAGGTTGGTCGGCAGCCACAGCAGGAAGCCGAAGTTGACCAGTCCCCAAGCCACGCCGCAGACCGCCAGGCCCCAGGTGACGCGGGCGTGGCCGCCGCGCAGCAATTGCGCGAGGCCGCCGGCGGGGACCTCCTCCTCGGCGATCACCGCGGCGGCGGCCGCGGCGCCCGTGCTCGACGGCTGCCGGCCGGCGAAGCGGGCGAGCACGGCGCGGGCCTCGTCGGCCAGGCCGGCATTCGACAGGAAGCGCGGCGATTCCGGGATGTAGCGGCCGAGGAACACGATCAGCAGGCCGGTAGGCAAGCCGAGCAGCCAGAGCGCGCGCCAGCTGAACTCCGGCACCAGCAGAGCCGCCGAGCCGGCCGCCAGCAGGTAGCCGGCCGAGGTGCCGATGCCGCCCAAGGCCACCAGCAGCCAGCCGCGGTGCGCCGCGGGAACGGTCTCGGCCATCAGCGTGAAGGTGATCGGCAGAAGTCCGCCGGCCGATGCGCCCATCAGGAAGCACATGACCAGGTTCCATTCGAAGCTGGGCATGGCGCCGCAGATCGCGGTGCCGATGAACATCAGGGCCGACAGCAGGATTGCCGAGCGGCGCCCGAACAGGTCCGCCAGCCGGCCCCAGAGCACCGAGCCGACGGTGGTGCCGGTCAGCGCCACCAGGGCCAGCACGCCGGCGCGCTCGCGGCTGATCTCGTACTCGTGCGTCATGCCCGGCATCACGAAGCCCAGCGTGGCCGGTTTCAGCACGTCGACCGCCAGCGCAACCACCAGCACGAGCACCAGCTTCCAGTGCTCGCGGTTGAGCGGCACGCCGTCGGCCACATGGAACTGCAGGTGGCTGTCGCCGTGCAGGCTCTTGCGCATGCCGGCGATGCGCGGCATCAGGCCATAGGCCGCGAGCAGCACGCCGAACGGGATCATCGCCATGCCGGTCAGCATCGTGGCGTCCATCTCCATGCCGACCATCTGATAGCCGGTGCTTCTGCCCATCATGAACATCGGCAGGTGCGCGAGCACGCCGCCGATGATGGCGATACAGCCGGTCCAGAACGCGAGCGGATGGTGGAAGTCGAAGTTCTGGGGTTTCACGGGGGCCTGCTTTCGGGCCCGGATGTTAGCCGTCCGCCGGAGCTCCCGGGAATTCAGCAGCAGCGCCCCGCACCCTGGCCGTAGCGGCGTTCGATCACCCTGGCGCAGTAGTCGTTGCGCGACAGCACCGGCGCACCCGGGTGGCGCGCGGCGGCGTGTTCGAGATAACGCTCGTAGTCCGGCATGCCGAACACCTGGCGGCATGCCGAGCAGAGGCTGCGCCAGCGCTCGCCCGCCGGGCGCTGGCCGTCGACGTCGAGGGCCCCGTTCATGGCACTGCTCCTTGTGCGCCGGTCATCGGCGGGATCTCCTGTGCGGTCGGCCTGGCCTGCCTGAGCGCCTGCAGGCAGATCTTGGCCGCGAAGACGCACATGGCGAGCACCAGCAGCACGAAGAAGCCGCAGACGACCGCGTCGAGGGTGTTGTTGAAGGCGACGCGCTGCATCTCGGCGATCGACTTGGCCGGCGCAATCAGCGTGCCCTGCGCGGCGGCGTCGCCGAACTTGCGCGCCAGCGCCAGGAAGCCGATGGCGGGGTCGGGATGGAAGACCTTCTGCACGCCCGCGGTGAGCGTGGTGACCAGCAGCCACGCGGTCGGCACCAGCGTGACCCAGACGTAGCGCTCGCGCTTCATCTTCACCAGCACGCTGGTGCACAGCAGCAGCGCGATGCCGGCCAGCATCTGGTTGCCGACGCCGAACAGCTGCCACAGCGTGTTGATGCCGCCGAGCGGATCGACCACGCCCTGGTACAGGAAGTAGCCCCAGAGGCCGACGCACAGCAGCGTGGCGACGATGTTGGCGGGCAGGAACTCGGTGTTGCCGAGCGGCTTGTAGACGTGGCCCAGCATGTCCTGGATCATGAAGCGGCCGACCCGGGTGCCGGCATCGACCGCGGTCAGGATGAAGAGGGCCTCGAACAGGATCGCGAAGTGGTACCAGAAGGCCTCCATCGACTTGCCGCCGAAGGCCTGGCCGAGGATCTGCGCCATGCCGACCGCGAGCGTCGGCGCGCCGCCGGCGCGCGACAGGATGCTGGTCTCGCCGATGTCGATCGCGGTCTGGTTGATCATCTCGGGTGTGATCGTGAAGCCCCAGCCGGAGATCACCTCGGCCGCGTGGGCGGCGGTGGTGCCGATCACCGCGGCCGGCGCGTTCATCGCGAAGTAGATACCGGGGTCGAGCACGCTGGCGGCGGTGAGTGCCATCACGGCCACGAAGGACTCGGCCAGCATGCCGCCGAAGCCGATGAAGCGCATGTGCGACTCTTTCTCGACCATCTTCGGCGTCGTGCCCGAGGAGATCAGGGCGTGGAAGCCCGACACCGAACCGCAGGCGATCGTGATGAACAGGAACGGGAACAGCTTGCCCGAGAACACCGGGCCGCTGCCGTCGATGAAGCGCGTGGTGGCCGGCATCGCAAGCAGCGGCGCGACGTAGTAGATGCCGAGCGCCAGTGCGACGATGGTGCCGATCTTGAGGAAGGTGCTGAGGTAGTCGCGCGGCGCCAGCATCAGCCACACCGGCAGGCTGGCGGCGATCGCGCCGTAGACAATCAGCGCCCAGGCCAGTTGCGGGCCGGTGAGGGTGAACCACGGCGCCCAGGCCGGACTCTCGGCCACCACGCGGCCCAGAAAGATCGAGGCCAGCAGCAGCACCACGCCGAAGACGGAGGCCTCGCCGACGCGACCGGGCCGGATGATGCGCATGTAGACGCCCATCAGCAGCGCGATCGGGATGGTGGCGAAGATCGTGAACAGGCCCCAGGGGCTGCCGGTCAGCGCCTTCACCACGATCAGCGCCAGCACTGCCAGGATGATGATCATGATGGCCAGCACGCCCACCAGGGCCAGCGTGCCCGGCACCGGGCCGAGCTCCATCTTGATCATCTCGCCGAGCGATTTGCCGTCGCGCCGCACCGAGGCGAACAGCACGATGAAGTCCTGCACCGCGCCGGCCAGCACCACCCCCGTGAGGATCCACAGCGTGCCGGGCAGGTAGCCCATCTGCGCCGCCAGCACCGGCCCGACCAGCGGCCCGGCGCCCGCGATGGCGGCGAAATGGTGGCCGTAGAGCACCCACTTGTTGGTCGGCACGTAGTCCATCCCGTCGTTGTGCCGCAGCGCCGGCGTGACGCGCGTGTCGTCCAGCCGCAGCACCCTGTCGGCGATGAACTTGCTGTAGAAGCGATAGGCGATGAAGTAGACGCACAGCGCCGCGGTGACCAGCCAGACCGCGTTGACGCTTTCGCCTCGGCCCAGCGCCAGCGCGGCGAAGGAGAAGGCACCGAGGAGGGCAATGGCCGGCCACAGCAGCAGGGAGGTCAGCTTGTTCATGACGCGGCTCCTGTCTCGAGGGCGCCGATTCGGACATGACCGTCGGCATGTCTCCTTCGGCGGCTGCCATCTTCCTGCCGTGGCGGCTCCGGCGCAAGACGCAGATTGAATCGGATTGCGACTGCGCGGAGTGGATAGGGCCTAAGCCATATGGACCCGGCGTCGCCCAGGCCCTAAGGTTGGCGAAGTAGTCGAATAACAACCGGGGGAGATGCCGTGCATCGGTCGAAAAGAGGCGAGCTGGCGAAGCTGCGGGGCGAGATGGTGCGCTGCCGGCTGTTGGTGGCAGCCGCGCGCGAAGAGATGATCGAGGCGCTCGGCGACTTCATGTGCGGCAGCGGCGCGGCGCCGGGCGTGCAGGACATCCGGGCGCTCGACCGCCTCTGCGAAGCCCTGGAGGAGGCCGAGGCGGCCTATGCGCGCCGCCTCGCGGCCCCGCCGGAGCCGCACTTCGCCGGCCTGCGGCAGCGAGTGGGTTGAGCCGGAGGCTCAGAACGAGCCGACGGCCGTGCCGAGCAGGATGACCGCGATCAGCGCGATCAGGGCGCCGACGATGCCGACCATCACGATGTCGAAATAGCTCTCGCGGTGCTTGGTGCCGCAGACCGCCAGCAGCGTGACGACGGCGCCGTTGTGCGGCAGGCTGTCGAGCGTGCCGGCACCGATCACCGCGACCCGGTGCATCAGCGCCGGATCGAGGCCGGTGGTGTCGGCCAGCTGCATGAAGGTGCCGCCCAGCGCGTCGAGCGCGATCGTCAGGCCGCCCGAGGCCGAGCCGGTGAGGGCGGCCAGGATGTTGGTGGACAGCGCCAGCGACACCAGCGGTCCGCCGCCGATGCCCAGCACCCAATCGCGCACCATCTCGAAGGCCGGCATCGCGGCCACCACGGCGCCGAATCCCACCAGGCTGGCGACGCAGACCACCGGCAGCACCGACGCGTTGGCCCCGGCATCGACCGTGGCGCGCAGCGAGGGCAAGCGCTTCCAGTTCAGCGCGACCAGCACCGCCATCGCCGCGGCCAGCGCCACCAGCACCGCCCAGACACCGCCCACGTTGGCCAGGCTGATGCCGCCGAAGCGGGGCTCGGCCAGGAAATCGGTGTCCAGGTTCGGCAACACCACCAGCGCCATCAACAGGTTCACGAGCACCACCACCACCAGCGGCGCCAGCGCCACGGCGATGCCGGGCTGGCCGGCGCCGTGTTCGCCGTGCTGGACCTCGGCCGGATCGAAGCTGCCGGCGGTGGTGGCGCGTTCGCGCACCACCGGATCGTCGGCGGCGTCGATGTGGGCATCCGACGTCAGGGCGCCGAAGGTCTCGCCGGCTGCGCGCGCCCGGGATTCGGCGCGCCGCAGCCACCACATGCCGAAGCCCAGCATGATGGCCGAGGCGATCACGCCGAGTCCGGGCGCGGCGAAGGCGGTGGTGCCGAAGAAGGGCATCGGGATCGCGTTCTGGATCGCCGGGGTTCCGGGCAGTGCCGACATGGTGAAGGTGGAAGTGCCCAGCGCGATCGCGGCCGGCATCAGGCGCGCCGGGATGTCGGCGGCGCGGAACAGCGCCTGCGCCATCGGCGCGAGCACGAAGAAGGCGACGAACAGGCTGACGCCGCCGTAGGTGACCAGCGCACCGGCCAGCACGACCGCGAGCATCGCGCGCTTGGGTCCCAGCTTCTCGGTCATGAAACGGGCGATGGTCTGCACCGAGCCGCTGTCGTCCATCAGCTTGCCGAAGACGGCGCCGAGCAGGAACAGCGGGAAGAACTGGGCCAGGAAGCCGGCCGCCGAGCCCATGAAGGTCTGCGTCCAGTGCGCCAGCAGCGGTTCGCTGGCGAACAGCGCGGCGATCAGCGCCGCCGCCGGTGCCAGCACGAGCACGCTCCAGCCCCGGTAGGAGAGCCAGATCAGGAGGCCGAGGCCGAGGAAGATGCCTGCGAGTCCCATGGTTCAGACTCCTTCGAGAAGGGCGTCGAGGTCGAGCGTCGAGCGCTTGCCGATGTCGCCCTTGTGCGCGTCGATGAACGCCTGGGCCGAGCGCCGACCTTCGTCGCGCAGCTTGCACAGGAAGGGCCACTCCGAGATCATCTTCGACGAGGCGCCGAGGTCGAGCATCGCGTCGGTGGCGACGCGGTGGATGCGCATGCGGGCCCAGGCCGCGCCTTCGCCCTTGCCCGGATCCGCCACCTGGCGCAGCAGGGCGATCATGCGCAGCTCCTTCAGGAGCGGCGAATTGAACGACAGCTCGTTGAGCCGGTTGTTGATCTCGCTCGCGCTGCGCGGCACGCCGGGCCGCTCGATGGGGTTGATCTGGACCAGGATCGTGTCGCTTGCCTGGCATTCGCGGATCAACGGCGTCATCGTCGGATTGCCCGCGTAGCCACCGTCCCAGTAGGGGTCGCCGTCGATCTCGACGGCGTGAAACATCGTCGGCAGGCAGGCCGACGCCATCAGCACCTCGGGCGTCATTTCGGCATTGCGGAACACCCGGCCGCGGCCGGTGCGCACATTGGTCGCGGTGACGAAAAGCTTGATCGGCGAGGCTGCGAGGCGGTCGAAGTCGATCAGCTCGGCCAGGATGCCGCGCAGCGGATTCATGCCACGCGGATTCAGGTCGTAGGGCGACCACAGGCGCGTCGCCAGCTCGGCGGCCATGAAGGCCGGCGAGTTCTCGAGGCTCCAGGTCCCGGTGATCATGTCGATCCAGCCGCGCTTGAAGGGGCTGTACTTGGCGGCATCGGAGACGCCGCGCCAGAACTTGTCGAGCGATTCGCGCGCGCCCTCGGCACCGCCAGCGGCATAGCCGGACACCAGTGCCGCCGCATTCATCGCGCCGGCCGAGGTGCCCGAGATGCCGTCGAGACGCACCGACGGCACTTCCAGCATGCGGTCGAGAACGCCCCATGTGAAAGCACCATGTGAACCGCCACCCTGCAAGGCAAGGTCAATGGGAATGATCTTCAATGGGGCCTCCTCAGGCGCTGTGTTGCACGGAACGTGCGGTTTTTGTTGGCTGGGGCGAATCCTAAATCCGAATCCGGCGGCCCGGCTCGCCAACGGCAACGCAATTCGCGTGCCGGCAACTTCAAAAAAGCTTCATGCGGCCGACACGCGGATTTCACGGGGCGCCTGCCGGCGACGCGGCCACCCGGGAATCAGCTCGACACCCGCCGCACCACCACGCTCGCCTCCAGCCCCTCATAGGCCTCGGCGTCGCCGTACCAACTGCCCGAGATCGGCGCCGCCAGGGCCGGGTCGCGGGCGACGCCGACGCGGATCAGCTGGGTGCTCGCCATCAGATTGTTGGTGGGGTCGAACGCGATCCAGCCGGCGCCCGGCAGGTAGGCGTGCAGCCACGCATGCGTGCTGCCGGAACCGGTGACCGCCTGCCCCGGCTCCGCCTCGCCGGTGTCGAGCGCGGCGTCGTAGAGATAGCCGGAGACGAAGCGCGTCGCGACGCCCAGGCGGCGCGCGGCTTCCATCATCAGGAGCGCGTAGTCGCGGCAACTGCCGCTGCCCAGCGCGAGCGTCTGCAGCGGTGTCTGCGTGCCTTCCTCGTCGCGCGCGACATAGCGCAGGCTCTGGCCGATGTGGGCGTTCATGCGGGTCAGAACCTCGCGCGTGCTGTTGGGCTGGTCGGTGTGGAGGAACTGGTGCGCCCAGCGGATCAGCGTGCCGTCGGGGTCGTCGTGGTGCGGCCGCAGGTAGTGTTCGAGATCGAGTCGTTCCTGCACCGAATAGGCAAAGGGCAGCAGCTCCGCCGAAGGCTCCAGCGCCAGTTCGTTCAGCGGCGTGGGCACGTGCTCGATGGTGAACGAGCAGACGATGCGCAGCTCGGTCGCCTCGCCCATCGGCTGCACCAGCGCCACCGAGTTGGAGTGCGGGTCCTGGATCATCCGCACATAGGCCTGGGGGCTGACCTCCAGGTCGGTCGCGAGCACCCGCAGGTCGTGGCTGTCGCGCGGCCTGAACATCACGCGATGCAGCCCGAAGGTGACGGGCGTCCTGTAGCGGTAGACGGTGGTGTGGGTGATGTCGTACTGGATGGCCATGGGGCATTGTGGCCGCGCTGGCGTTTTCGTTCCATTTGGGGTTGCGCCCGGCCGGGTCCGCGGCGTGAAATGAGCAGGCCTGCCGCATCCCGGGCAGGGACAGGGGGCCGCATGGACAAGGAGTCGAAATCCGGCGCCGGAGGGCTCTCCGGAAATGGCCTGATCGCCGTGTTGCTGCTGGCCACCGGCGCACTGTTCGTGCGCGAGATCCCGCTGGAGACCCATCGCCCGCCGGCGGGCGATCAGCGGATGGAGCAGCACTTCTCGCTGCAGGACATCGATGCGCGCCTGTGGCAGGACCCCTTCAGCGCCGTCGCCAAGGGGCGCGCCGAGGCCCGCAAGAAGCCGCCGTCCAAGACGGCCGAGGACGAAGCGCAGCAGCGCAGCGCGGAGAAGCTGGCCGAGGCGGTCCGGCGCCGCGAGGGCGTGGAGATTCTCGCCGTCATGCTCGGCGGCGGTCCGTACTCGGACAGCGTGGAAAGCCGCCGCCGCACGCGCTACGCCGTGCTGGCAGGCCTCAATGTCAGCGGCTACGCGCCCGTGGACAACGAGCATCTGGGCTACTTCATCCCGCCGCCCGCGAGCTCGACGACGACGAGCCTGCAGGAAGCCGTGCCCTACGAGTGGTTCGAGCCCGCCGTCGACATGCGCCCGCGAGAGGGCGACCGGCCCCGCCCGACCGTGCTCGTGATGTGGCTGCAGAGCGAGGCTTTCGCCGACCATCCGCTGCAGCGCATGAAGGACCTGACCCGCGTCTTCGAGCCGGCGCGGGTGAACTGGCGGGTGCTTGGCCCGTGGGGATCGGACGGCCTCAAGGCGATGGTCGAGGAGACGGTGGAGCGGGACTTCCAGCCTGCGACGCTCGGATTGAAGCGGGTCAGCTACTACTCCCACTACGCGACCGTGCCCGACGGCACGCTGCTGGAGAACAAGGCCGACTACGACGGCCAATCGAACCTGTCCGACTTCCTCGCGACCAAGGGCGTGACGCTGCTCAGGACCATCGGCAGCGACCAGCAACTGGTCTCCGCCCTGGTCGGCGAGCTGGTGCGCCGCGGCCTGGTCGCGCGCCAGCTGGAAGCCAACGAGGGCGCCGAGATCGCAGGCGGCTACGCGGCCGCCTGTCGTCCCCAGGGCGATGCGCGGCGCGGCTCGCCGAGCCATATCGCGGTGGTCGCCGAATGGGACACGCTGTACGGACGCAGCCTTCGGCGCGCCTTCATGGCGAAGAAGGGCGAGCCGGGCTTCTGCGTCGATCGCTTCAACTACGTGCGCGGGCTCGATGGCCAGTTGCCCACCGGCAGCGGCGCCGACAGCGCGGCGGGTTCCGGCGACAACGGCAAGCCGGCGCCGAACGACAAGGATGCGGCCCGCCGCAAGGACGGCACCTTCGTCGAACGCGCCGAAGGCCAGAGCCAGTTCGACTACCTGCGCCGGCTGGCCGTGCAGATGCATGCGCAGGACCAGAGGGTGCGCAAGTCCAGTCCCGACGGGCGCGGGCTGCGCGCGATCGGCGTGCTGGGCAACGACGTGCACGACAAGCTGCTGGTGCTGCAGGCCCTGCAGCCCGAGTTTCCCAACGCAATCTTCTTCACCACCGATCTCGATGCCCGCTTCCTGCATCCGCGCGAGCAGGCCTGGAGCCGCAACCTGCTGGTCGTTTCGAACTTCGGGCTCAGTCTCGACAGCCGGTTGCAGGGCGGCGCACCGCCGTTTCGCGACAGCTATCAGACCTCGGCCTTCTTCTCGACGCGCATCGCGATGGACGATGCGCAGCGCGCCGGCTTCTCGACCGCGCACGACGACGGCGCACGCCGATCCGCGACGCAGGCCGAGATCAGGAGCAGCTGGTTCGACACCCCGCGCATCTTCGAAATCGGGCGAACCACGGCCTTTGACTTCAGCGCGGGAGAGGCCCAGGTCAAGCCCTGCAGGGAGCGGGACTGGATGAGTTGCGAGCACATCCACCCGCCGGGCTCGCCGCGCTATCCGGAGCCTCGCCGTGCGATGCTGGCCCTGATCCTGAGCGCGGCACTGCTCGCGCTGTGGGCCCCCGCGCTGTGGCTCAGCCGCGCAGCGCGGCGCGCACTGGCGGGCTTCGTCGCCGGCGCCGCGGGGCCGACCGGGCGACTGCTGCGGTACGGCGCGCTGGCCCTGGGGCTGGTGCTGTTGCAGTTTGCGCTGCCCTGGTGGATGGCCTCGCTGTGGCAGCCCTTTGCCGACTGGCTGACGCGCGACGGCAAGCCGCTGGTGGCTTTCGAGGGCATCAGCCTCTGGCCCACCGAAGCCATCCGCCTGTTCGCGCTGCTGCTGTGCCTCTACCTGTTGATGCGTGGCTGGACCATGCTGGACCGCAACCTCGACGAGATCAGCGGCCGGTTTCGCCTGGGCCCGACGCGGCGCGAGCTGGTGGCCGAGCAGCGCGCGGTCGATGCCGGCCTGCCCTGGTGGGAGCGGCTGCTGTGCATGTTCTCGCTGGAGTTCGTGCCCCGCTCGGCGCCGCAGACCTTGCCGGGCCACGGGATGCCTGCGGTGGCGCTCGACTTCTGGAAGCGGCACATCGTGCAGAACCGCCTGAGCGCGCGGCTGGTGCGGACCACGGTCTACGTCGCGCTGATGCTGGGCCTGAGCTGGCTGCTGATGCAGGCCCTCGGCGAAGACCTGTTCGTGCCGCAGCGCGGCGAGCTCTCGCGCCACGTGCACCGGGCGCTGCTGATCCCTGCCGTGGTGGCGATGTACTACCTGGAGTTCTTCGTGGTCGACGCCACCACGTTGTGCGTCGGCTTCGTTGGCGGCCTGCGCGAGCAGGCCGCCAACTGGCCGACTTCCACCAAGGAAGCCTTCCAGCGTCGGCTCGGCATACCCAGCGAGTTCCTCGACAGCTGGATCGACCTTCAGTTCATTGCCCTGCGCACGCGTTGCGTCACCCGCCTGATCTACTACCCGTTCATCGTCCTGTCGCTGCTGCTGCTGTCGCGCAGTGCCGCCTTCGACGACTGGTTCATGCCGACCAGCACCATCATGCTGGCCGGGGCGGGTGCGGCGATCGCGGTGGGCTGCGCGCTGGCGCTGCGGCTGGCGGCCGAGGCCTCGCGCCGCAGCGCGCTCGACCAGATCCGGGATGCGCTGATGCGGGCCCATGCCGGCCGCACCGATCTCGTTTCAAACGGCTCGCCGCCTGCCGATGAACCGACGGTCGAGCAGCTCAAGCTCCTTCATGCGCGGGTGGAGGGGCTCCATGAGGGCGCCTTCGCGCCGTTCTGGCAACAGCCGTTGCTGAAGGCCGTGCTGCTGCCTTTCGCGACCCTGGGCGGCTCGACGCTGCTCGACTACATGGCGCTGGCCAACCTCTGATCGGCCGCTCGCGCGCTGTCCAGCGCCTGCGCCAGCTTGAGTGGCAGCGGCAGCGGCTCGCCGTGCCACCGCGCGGCCAGCAACTCGGCACACAGGGCGGCGAAGCTGAGTCCGCGCGAGCCGAGGGCGGTGCAGAGCCAGACGCCATCGGCCCCCTCGGGCGACAGCGGACCGACCAGCGGCCGGCGATCCGCCGAGGCGCAGCGCACGCCGGTCCAGGCCTGGGCGGTGCCGTCCGCGAATGCGCGATCGAGCTGCGCCGCGGCCTCGGGAAGCAGGCGCGCCAGCCGCTCGCGGTTGAAGGCGGTGTCGGCGGCGCGCGGCCTGGCATCGATGCTGTCGCGGTCGAAGGTGGCGCCTGCGCACCACAGTGCGCCTTCGGCGCCGGGCACGCCGGCGATCAGGTGGCCGTCGCCGTTCACCGGCGCTTCGGGCAGGCGCATGGCGTCCGTCATGCGGCCCCACTCGACCTGGCCGCGCACGGGTTGCAGGGGATAGGCGGGCGCCAGCGCGCGGCTCTCGAAGCCGGCCGCGATGACGACCCGATCGGCCTCGGCCAGCAGCGTTCCGTTCGCGTCGCGCAGGGCCCATTGCGCGCGGTCGGTGCCGATGCGCTCGATCCGGGCCACGCGACAGCCGGTCTGCACGCGGATGCCGGGCCGGGCGAGCCAGGCCTCGACCAGCCGTGCCGGCCGGACCCAGCCGGCGCGCGCATGCCAGAGCGCGGATGAACCGGCCGGCAGGCCCGACGCGCGAAGCCGGTCCGGATCGGCATGCCACGACTCGTTGGGCCCTTCGGCGGCCCAGTCGGCCGGCAGGCGATCGTCGTCGGCGGCGCGCCGCTCGAGCACGCCGCTCGCGCGCCAGTCCGAGCCTTCCACCAGCCACTGCGCCAACTGCTGCCAGGTGGCGCGGATGCCCGCGCGCGTCAGGCGCGAGAGCAGGGCGTCGTCGGGCGAGACGTGCGGCGCCAGCAGCCCGGCCGGCAGGCCGGAGGCGCCGGCCGCCGGACGGTCGGCCGCTTCGAGCACCTGCACCTCCCAGCCCCGGCGCGCGAGGCTGGCCGAGACCGCCGCCCCGGCCAGGCCGGCGCCGACGACCGCGCAACGGCCGGCCGTCGCGGGCGGCACAGGCGCCGGCCCGCGCTGGCGGACCTGCCAGGCCGGCGCGAACACGCCCTGCAGGCAGTCGCGCTTGGGCGGCAGCCCGGCCGCCTTGGTGAGCTGGAAGCCGTTCTGTGCGAGGGCGTCGCAGACCGCCCGCGCAATCGTCCAGGTGGCGAGCCGCGTGCCGCGCCGGGCAAAGCGCGACACTGCCTTGAGCGTGTCGGCCGACCACATCGCCGGATTGCGCTGCGGGCTGAAGCCGTCGAGGAAGATGCTGTCGGCCTCGAAGCGCTGGGCGCGCAGCATCGGCTGGACGTCCCCGATGCACAGCGTGAGCAGCACCTGTCCTTCGTCGAACGAGAGGCGGTGGAAGCCGGGCAGCAGGCCGTGCCACTGCGCCGCCAGCGCCTCGGCCAGCGGAAGAAGCTCCGGGTAGGCGGCGGCAGCGCGCAGCAGGTCGTCGCGCGAGACCGGAAAGGCCTCGATCGAGACGAAGTGCAGCAGGCGCGGGCGCGACGAATCCTCGCGCCAGGCGCGCCAGACCGTCAGGAAATTAAGGCCGAAGCCAAATCCGGTTTCGAGAATCCGCCATTGCGACTGGTGGGCCCAGGCCGCAGGCAGGCCGCAGCCGCCCAGAAACACATGCCGGGCCTGCGCCGGCGCGCCGCTTTCGGAGTGGTAGATGTCATCGAAGCGCTCGCTGCGCGGAACACCGTCGGCGCGCCAGGCTACGGGCTCGGCCATGGCGCGCGAAAACCCGGAACTCAGGAAGCGGGCGGCGGCACGTAGCCCTGCGCGACGTCGGCGCCTTCGCCGAAGAAATGCTTTTCCATCTGCCGCGCCAGGTACTGGCGGGCGCGCGCGTCGGCCAGGTTCAGGCGGTTCTCGTTGACCAGCATGGTCTGCTGCTTGAGCCAGGCGGCCCAGGCCTCCTTGCTGACGTTTTCCCACAGTCGCTTGCCGAGCTCGCCAGGGTAGGGCGGGAAGTCGAGGCCTTCGGCCTCTTTGCCGAGCTTGATGCACTGGACCATACGTGCCATTTTGGATGCCTTTGTGGGTGTCTTAGTTGATTTCGTTATTTAGAACTGAGAACTCGGTCGTTCTCGATTCCATATGCCGTATCCAGAATACGTGGCTTCAGCGTTATGCCATTTACGAGCACAAGACCATGAGCCTTCGCCGCGACTTTATCAAGCTTTCCCTCGGCGCCGCCGCTGCCGCCAGCATCGCCCTGACGGCAATGCCGTCGTTCGCGGAGGGCGTGACGCTGCTCAACGTCTCCTACGACCCGACCCGCGAGCTCTACGTCGACTACAACCAGGCCTTCGCCAAGTACTGGAAGGCCAAGACCGGCCAGGACGTCACGATCAAGCAGTCGCATGGCGGCTCCGGCAAGCAGGCGCGCTCGATCATCGACGGCATCGACGCCGACGTCGCGACGCTGGCCCTGGCCGGCGACACGGACGCCCTCGTCGCGCACGGCGGGCTGGTCAAGCCCGACTGGCAGAAGCGCCTGCCGCACAACTCGGCGCCCTACACCTCGACCATCGTCTTCCTCGTGAAGAAGGGCAATCCCAAGGGCCTGAAGGACTGGGACGACCTGACGAAGCCCGGCGTGCAGGTGATCACGCCGAACCCGAAGACCTCGGGCGGCGCGCGCTGGAACTACCTGGCGGCCTGGGAGTTCGCCAAGCGCAAGTACGGCGGCGAGGCCAAGGCCAAGGAGTTCGTCGCCAACCTCTACAAGAACGTGCCGGTGCTCGACACCGGCGCGCGCGGCTCGACCATCACCTTCGTGCAGCGCGGCGTCGGCGACGTGCTGCTCGCGTGGGAGAACGAGGCCTTCCTGGCGCTGAAGGAATTCGGCCCCGACAAGTTCGACATCGTCGTGCCGTCGATCAGCATCCTGGCCGAGCCCACCGTGACCGTGGTCGACAAGGTGGTCGACAGGAAGGGCACGCGCGCTGTGGCCGAGGAATACCTCAAGTACCTCTATTCGGACGAGGGCCAGGATGTGGCGGGGCGCAACTACTACCGCCCGACCTCCGACAAGGCGAAGGCCAAGTACGCGACGCAGTTCCCGAAGCTCACGCTGTTCACGATCGACGATGCCTTCGGCGGCTGGGCCAAGGCCGACAAGGCGCACTTCGCCGACGGCGGGTCCTTCGACCAGATCTACCTGAACAAGCAGAAGTAACGAGCGCGCAAGGTCACCGATGTCCGTTCTCCTGATTGCCGGCAGCCCTTCCGCGCCCTCGCGTTCGGCGGTGCTGCTCGATGCGGTGGCCGCGCGGCTCGCCGAGCGCCATGTGCCGGTCGAGCGGCTCGCGATCCGCGAACTCGCGGCGCATGCGCTGCTGCTCGGCGAGGCCTCGCACCCGTCGGTGCAGCACGCGGCCGACCAAGTGCGGCGTGCCGACGTGGTCGTGATCGCGACGCCGGTCTACAAGGCCGCCTACAGCGGCGTGCTCAAGGTCTTTCTCGACCTGCTGCCGCAGACCGCGCTCAAGGGAAAGACCGTGCTGCCGCTGGCCACCGGCGGCAGTCCTCACCACATGCTGGCGCTCGACTACGCGTTGCGCCCGGTGCTGCAGTCGCTGGCGGCGCGGCACATCCTGCCGGGCGTCTATGCGACCGACGGCCAGGTCACGCTGCAGCCCGAGGGTGCCTACCAGCTGCAGGCCGAGCTCGCGCAGCGGCTCGACGACGCGGTCGACACGCTCGCCAGCGAGGGGCTCAGGCTGCCGCCGGCCTGGGGCTTCGAGGCGATCGATTTCGCACGCGTGCGATGTAGCGTCTGAAGCGCCCGGCGTCTCTCGCGGCGCCTCCTCTCTCCAGAACCCCGTCCCCATCGAACTCGCCGCCCCGCGGCGCGGGACTTCCTTTGCCCGAAAGAAACGCATGCCGCCTGTTCTCACCGACGACTTCCACGATTCGCGCCCATTGCGCTGGATCCTGGCCGACCTCGCGATCAGCCTGCTGGTGGTGGCCGCGGTCGCGCTGATCACCGGCTCCCTCGCGGCCACCGCCGCGCCCCTGTAACTCCTGCCCTCCGAACGAAAGCAACACCACCATGACCTCGCATTCCTCGATCCGCCGACGACTGATCCAGGGCGCGGCCGCAGCCGTCGCTCTGCCGGCGTTCGCCGCCTTCGCCCAGGCCCCCGCGCGCACGCTGCGCATCGGCAACCAGAAGGGCAACCTGAGCCTGCTCAAGGGCCGCGGCACGCTCGAGAAACGCCTCGCGCCCTTGGGCGTCAGCGTCAAGTGGACCGAGTTCACCGCGGGCCCGGTGCAGCTCGAAGCGCTCAATGTCGGCTCGATCGACTTCGGCGACGTCGGCGAGGCGCCGCCGATCTTCGCGCAGGCCGCGGGCGCACCCCTGGCCTATGTGGCGGCGACCGTGCCGCGTCCGCAATCCGAAGCGGTGATCGTTCCGAAGGCCTCGACTCTGCAGTCGGTCAGGGACCTCAGGGGCAAGAAGGTCGCGCTCAACAAGGGCAGCAACGTCCACTACTTCCTGGTCAAGCTGCTCGAGAAGAACGGCCTCGCGTACGGCGACGTCAACGTCGTCTTCCTGCCGCCCGCGGATGCGCGCGCCGCTTTCGAGAAGGGCTCGATCGACGCCTGGGTGATCTGGGATCCGTTTCTCGCGGCGGCGCAGAAGACGCTCGACGCGAGGCTGCTTGCGGATGCGACCGGCGTGGTGGGCAACCGGGCCTTCTATTTCTCGTCGCTCGACTATGCCGGCAAGAACGCCGACGTGATCAAGGTCCTGATCGAGGAACTCGACAAGGTCGACCAGTGGGCCCAGGCCAACAAGGGGGCCTTCGCCGCCGAACTCGCGGCGCTGTGGGGCCTGCCGCAACCGGTGGTCGAGCTCTCGGTGTCGCGCACCCGCTTCGGCACCGGCCCGATCACCAAGGCGATCCTGGCCGAGCAGCAGCAGATCGCCGACACCTTTCTCGCGCTCGGGCTGATCCCCAAGAAGATCAACCTGCTCGACGCCGCCGCCGCTGGCGTTGCCTGAGACCTTGCGGGACAGACCAAGAACCTGCGCAGCAGTTTTTGCTCTGTCCTCAACTGAATAGAGAGTCCCATGCAAGTTTTCTGGTTCCTCCCCACCCACGGCGACAGCCGCTACCTCGGCACCACTGAGGGGGCACGCGCGGTCGACCTGGACTACCTCCAGCAGATCGCCGGCGCGGCCGACTCGCTCGGCTATGAAGGCGTGCTGATTCCGACCGGTCGTTCGTGCGAAGACCCCTGGGTCATCGCCTCGAGCCTGATCGGCGCGACCCGGCGGCTCAAGTTCCTGGTCGCGGTGCGTCCTGGGCTGCACCAGCCGAGCCTGGCCGCGCGCATGGCCGCGACCTTCGACCGGCTCTCGGGCGGGCGCCTGCTGGTGAACCTCGTGACCGGTGGAGACCAGGCCGAGCTCGAGGGCGATGGCGTGTTCTTAGGCCATGCCGCGCGCTACGAACAGTCGGCCGAGTTCATCCGCATCTGGCGCGAGATCATCGCGCGCAGCCACGACAGCCAGAGCTTCGACTACGAGGGCAAGCACCTGAGCGTGAAGGGCGCCAGGCTGCTGTTCCCGCCGATCCAGAAGCCCTATCCGCCGGTGTGGTTCGGCGGCTCGTCGGCCGCGGCGCACGACCTGGCGGCCGAGCAGGTCGATGCCTACCTCACATGGGGCGAACCGCCGGCCGAGGTGGCGAAGAAGATCGCCGATGTGCGAGAGCGCGCAAATCGCAAGGGCAGGGCGCTGAAGTTCGGCATCCGCCTGCACGTGATCGTGCGCGAGTCCGAGGACGAGGCGTGGCGCGCCGCCGAATCGCTGATCAGCCGGGTCGACGACCAGACCGTGATCCGCGCCCAGGCTGCTTTTGCGCGCATGGATTCGGAAGGCCAGCGCCGGATGGCCGCGCTGCATGCCGGCGGCGCCAAGCGAACGCGAGAAGAGCTCGAGATCAGCCCGAACCTGTGGGCCGGCGTCGGGCTGGTGCGCGGCGGCGCGGGCACCGCGCTGGTCGGCGATCCGAAGACCGTCGCGGCGCGCATCGAGGAATACGCATCGCTCGGAATCGACAACTTCATCCTCTCGGGCTACCCGCATCTGGAGGAGTCCTATCGCTTCGCCGAGCTGGTGTTCCCGCTGCTGCCGCGCAAGCAGCGTCCGGGCCTGCCGGGTCAGGTGCTGAGCGGGCCCTTCGGCGAAGTGGTCGCCAATCTCGATGCGCCTTCGCGGCTCGTCTCCCAGAGCTGAAGGACGCGCATGAATCAACAAGTGCAGGTCCTGCCCGTGGCCGCGCCCTCGCTGGATGCCGCCAGGGGCTTTGCCATCGGCGTCGCCCGGCGATTGCTGCCGTGGCTGGTGCCCGTCGCGCTGATCGCCGCCTGGCAGGCCGCGTCGTCGCTCGGCTGGCTCTCCACCCGCGTGCTGCCGGCGCCGATCGACGTGGTCAAGGCCGCGTGGCGGCTCACCGCCTCGGGCGAACTCTGGACCCACGTCAAGGTGAGTGCGGCACGGGCGCTGACCGGGCTGGTGATCGGCGGCGGACTCGGGCTCGCGCTGGGCCTGCTGACGGGATCGGTGAGATTCGCCGAGACCTTGCTCGACTCCACCCTGCAGATGGTGCGCAACATTCCCGCGCTGGCGCTGATCCCGCTGGTGATCCTGTGGTTCGGCATCGACGAATCGGCCAAGCTGTTCCTGATCGCGGTGTCGGTGTTCTTCCCGATCTACCTCAACACCTTCCACGGCATCCGCAATGTCGATCCGCAGCTGATCGAGATGGGCCGCACCTACGGCCTCACGCGCTGGCAGCTCTACAAGGAAGTGATCCTGCCGGGCGCGATGTCGTCGATCCTGGTCGGCCTGCGCTTCTCGCTGGGCCTCATGTGGGTGATCCTGATCGTGGCCGAGACCATCTCGGCGCAGTCGGGCATCGGCTACCTGACGATGAATGCACGGGAGTTCCTGCAGACCGACATCGTGCTGGTGGGCATCCTGCTCTATGCGCTGCTCGGCAAGCTGGCGGATCTCTTCGCGCGCGGTCTCGAACGCTGGTGGCTGCGCTGGCACCCGGCCTATGGAGCGACGAAATGAGCGCGCCGCTTCAGCAAACACACGCCGACGACGAGGGCGGCGTCCGCCTCGACATCCGATCCTTGAGCAAACGCTACGGCGAGCGTGAGGTGCTGCGCCACACGCAGCTCCACATCGAGCCCGGCCAGTTCGTCGCGATCGTGGGCCGCAGCGGTTGCGGCAAGAGCACCCTGCTGCGCCTGGTGGCCGGCCTCGAAGAGGCCACGGAGGGTTCGCTGCAGGTCGACGGCAAGGCCATCGACGGGCTGCACGACGCCACGCGGATCATGTTTCAGGAAGCGCGCCTGCTGCCATGGCGACGCGTGCTCGACAACGTCACGCTGGGCCTGCCCGGGGCGGGCCGGGCGCGCGGCGAGGAGGTGCTGGCGCAGGTGGGCCTGGCCGAGCGCCGCGACGAGTGGCCGGCACGTCTGTCGGGCGGCCAGCGCCAGCGCGTCGCGCTGGCCAGGGCGCTGGTGCACCAGCCGCGGCTGCTGCTGCTCGACGAGCCGCTGGGCGCGCTCGACGCGCTCACGCGCATCGAGATGCATCGCCTGATCGAGGGCCTGTGGCTGCGCCATCGCTTCACCGCGCTGCTGGTCACGCACGACGTGCAGGAGGCGGTGGCGCTGGCCGATCGCGTGATCCTGATCGAGGACGGGCGCATCGCGCTCGATGAACACATCGCGCTGGCGCGTCCTCGGTCGCAGGGCGACGCGGCCTTCGCGGCGATCGAGAAACGCATCCTCGACCGGGTGCTGCAGAAGCCCGCGGAGGCAGACCCCGAGCTGGCCAACGACACCCGTTGGACCGACGGGCCGGCGCATGTGCTGCGCTGGGCCGTGTGAGGCCGTTCATTCATTGTCGATCCATCCCATTTCCAACCCGAAGGAGTTTTCCATGTCCATCCAGGCCATCAACGTGCGCAACCAGTTCAAGGGCAAGGTGCGCGAAATCATCCGCGGCGACGTCGTCTCCGAAGTCGACGTCGAAACCGCGTGGGGCATCGTGACCTCGGTCATCACCACGCGCTCGGTCGACGAACTGCAGCTCAAGCCCGGCTCCGACGTCGTCGCGCTGGTGAAGTCGACGGAGGTGTCGATCGCCAAGCTTTGAGCTGGAGCGAGACCTCGAAGGCACCGCACAGGTTGCTTTCGAGGACGTCTGAACCTAATATCGCCGCTTCGCGGATCACCCACGGGTGTCCGCGTCACGCCTGAAGCCCGACGAGTCGATCGGGCAGCGGCAACAGGTCAGTCAAGGGAGTAGAGACAATGAATCAGAGCCCGAGTGGCGCACGCCACCGAATGCGTGCGCGCTTGCCGTCGTACGCGACGCAATGCGTGCCGGCCGCATCCATCGGCCTTCGCATGAACCAGCCTCGCTGCCGTCGTTGCGCCTCATTTCGCAGCCGCTGCGCGGCGCGCACCTCCACGCAATCAGCCTCTGGCGACGTCGACAGCTGATTCGCCATCGCCGAAGCGCGCGAGCGACTTCGGCCCCATTGCTTCATCTTCGGCTGAACACTCGGCGCGCCGCCGCATGCGAGCCAGGAGTTGCCGTTGGCGATTCGTGTCTAGTCTAAAAAGGGAGATCAAGAAATGAGCAGTACGCAAGACAAAGAACTGAAACAGGGATTGAATCGCCGCCACATCCTGTTCATCGCCCTGGGCTCGGCGATCGGCACCGGGCTCTTCTATGGCTCTGCCAAAGCCATTCAATTGGCAGGCCCTTCGGTCATGTTCGCCTACCTGCTGGCGGGCGCCGCGGTTTTCGTGGTGATGCGGGCGCTGGGTGAAATGATTCTCCACAAGCCGCTTCCCGGATCCTTCGGCGGCTATGCCAGTCACTACATGAATCCCCTGGCAGGCTTTCTGACAGGCTGGACCTACATCATCGAGATGGTTCTGGTCTGCATTGCGGACGTGATCGCGTTCTCGATCTACATGGGGCTGTGGTTCCCGGACGTTCCGCCGTGGATATGGTCCCTGGGCATCACGCTGATCATTGCCGGTCTGAACCTGTGCGCGGTGAAGGCGTTCGGCGAGATGGAGTTCTGGTTGTCGCTGATCAAGGTCGTCGCGATCTGCTCGATGATCGCCGGCGGTGCGTACATCATCTTCTTCGGCTTCACCTCCACCGATGCCGATGGCACCGCGGTCCGCAATGCCGCCACGGGAATCTCCAACCTGTGGGCGCACGGCGGCTGGTTCCCCCATGGCGTGCTGGGTTTCGTCTCGGCCTTCGCGGTGGTGATGTTCGCATTCGGCGGCATCGAGATCATCGGCCTGACCGCGGCCGAGGCGCAGGATCCCGAAAAGAGCATTCCGCGCGCGATCAACAGCGTGCCGTCGCGGATCCTGATCTTCTATGTCGGGACGATGTTCGTCTTGATGTCCGTCTACCCGTGGAACGAAATCACCGGTGCAAGCAGCCCGCTGGTGCAGATATTCGGCAGCATCGGCGTGTCCTCGGCGGCTCACGTCCTGAACGTGGTCGTGATCACCGCCGCGGTCTCGGCGATCAACAGCGATTTGTTCGGCGCCGCCCGCATGATGTATGGCCTGGCCAAACACAGGCATGCGCCCGACATGCTCGGAACCGTTTCGAGGGCCGGTGTGCCTGTCATCCCCGTGGTCGTGATGCTCGTGGCCATGCTGACCGGCGTGGTACTGCACAGGATCTATCCCGAAGGACTCTTCTTTGTCGTCGCGGCAATGGCAACCTTTGCGACCGTCTGGGTGTGGCTGATGATCCTGTTGTCCCACTACTGCATGCGCAGGAAGATGTCGAAGGAAGAGGCGAGGGCGCTGAAGTTTCCGGTGCCGTGGTGGCCCGTCGCGCCGATGGCCGCGATTGGCTTCCTGGTCTTCACGATCGTTCTGCTCGGCGTCAACGAAGCTTCCCGGCCCGCCCTGTATGGTGGCGTGGCGTGGATCGTCGGCCTGTCGATCGTCTATTTGAGATTCGTCAGGGGAAAAGAGATTCCTCTCACGACATTGGCAGAAGTGGGTGGAACAAAGGTGAGAAAGCAGTTCTGACCGCAAGAGACCCGCTCGTCGTGGGGTCTTGCGCGATGGTGCATCGTCGAGACCCCACGACCGGAGGAGTTCGCATGTCTATATTCGATGTCGGCGGCATCGTCAGCGCCTTGCACGGCGCGCGCGACGAATGGCGCGATTCGCAGCAGCGCTCGCGCGAGCCCGGCAGCCGCGAGTTTCCGTCGCGCGATGCGCTCGCGGCCATCGTCGAGTTGCTCAAGGGCGCGCTGTTTCCGATGCGGCTCGGCCCGCCCGACCTGCGCCATGACAGCGAGGACTTCTACGTCGGCTACACGCTGGATTCGGCGCTGAATTCGCTGCTGATCCAGGCCAGGCTGGAGCTTCGCTATACCGCGCGCCAACGGCCGCGTCCCGACGAGGATATCGACGCCCAGGCCACCGCCGCCGTGCGCGAGTTCGCTGCGGCCCTGCCGGGCATCCGGCGCCTGCTCGACGGCGATGTGATCGCCGCCTTCCAGGGCGATCCCGCGGCGCGCAGCGTCGATGAAGTGCTGCTTTGCTATCCGGGCATCCTCGCGATGATCCATCACCGTCTTGCGCACCAGCTCTACAGGCTCGGCCTGCCGCTGCTCGCGCGCATCGCGGCCGAACTCGCGCACAGCCAGACCGGCATCGACATCCATCCGGGCGCCAGCATCGACGCCGGCTTCTTCATCGACCACGGCACGGGCGTCGTGATCGGCGAGACCGCCGTGATCGGCAAGCGGGTGCGCATCTACCAGGCCGTCACGCTCGGCGCCAAGCGCTTCCCGGCCGACGTCGACGGCAATCTGCAGAAAGGTCTGCCGCGCCATCCGGTGGTCGAAGACGACGTCGTGATCTATGCCGGCGCGACCATCCTCGGCCGCGTCACGCTGGGCAAGGGCGCGACCATCGGCGGCAATGTCTGGATCACCGACGACGTGCCGACGGGGGCCAGCGTGTCGCAGGCCAGCCTGCAGAACGCGCCGCAGCGGCGCCGGCCCTGAGCTATCGTCCCATTCCCTCAACCCGTCCTCAAGGAGTCTTCATGAGCCAGAAAAAAATCGCCGTCGTCATCGGCAGCCTGCGCAAGGATTCGCTGAACCGCAAGCTCGCGCTCGCCATTGCGCATCTCGCGCCCGAGGATTTCACTTTCGAGCATGTGCGCATCGACGACCTGCCGCTGTACAACCAGGACGAAGACGGCAACCAGGCGCCTGCGGTCAAGCGACTGAAGACCGAGGTCGCCGCGGCGGACGGCCTGCTGTTCGTCACGCCCGAATACAACCGCTCGATTCCCGGCGTCCTCAAGAATGCACTCGACAACGCCTCGCGGCCCTACGGCCAGAGCGCCTGGGCCGGCAAGCCGGCGGGCGTGGTCGGCGTGTCGGTCGGCGCCGTCGGCACCGCCGTCGCGCAACAGCATCTGCGCGGCATCCTGGCCTACCTGGATGTGCCGACGCTCGGCCAGCCCGAGGTCTTCCTTCAGAACAAGGAAGGCCTGTTCGACGACAAGGGCCATATCGCCGAAGGCAGCAAGCAATTCCTGCAGGGCTGGGTCGACAAGTACGTAGCCTGGATCAAAACCCACACGGGGAAGTAAAAGGTGAAAAGGGGCGGACCGCTCGATGCGGACCGCCCCTTTTTTCATGCGGACGCGCGAGGCGTCCGATCCGGAATCAGGCCGCCAGAGTGGCCTGGTCCTGATTGGCCGCCTGGCCGATCGCCACCGCGATGTCGGCACGCGCGGCTTGCAGTGCCGCAGCCTTGGCCGCATCGCCCAAGCCCACACCTTCGGCGCGCACGAAGCGCACGTCGGTGATGCCGAAGAAGCCGAAGATCACCTTCAGGTAGCTCTCCTGGTGCTCCATCGCCTGGCCGCCTTCGCTGGTCGAGTACATGCCGCCGCGGCTCGAGGCCACGATCACGGTCTTGCCGGTCGCGAGGCCGACGGCGCCCTTGTCGGTGTACTTGAAGGTGCGGCCGGTCTGCGCCAGGCGGTCGATCCAGGCCTTGAGCTGGGTCGGCACCGTGAAGTTGTAGAGCGGGGCGCCGACAACGATCACGTCGGCCGCCAGGAACTGGCTCACCAGGCGTTCGGAGACTTCGTTTTCGCGACGCTGGGCTTCGGTGGGCTCGGCCTGGACGCCGACCTTGATGCCGAGCGCATCGGCGCTGAAATGGTTGGGGGTGTCCACCGCGAGGTCGAGGTACTCGACGGTCGTGTTCGGGTGGAGCTTGCGCCAGTCGGCCACCACTTCGGCGGTGAGTTGGCGGGAGACGGAATGGCCACCGAGGACGCTGGAATCGACGTGCAGGAGCTTCATGATCAATGCTTTCCTTGAAAGCGCCGGCACTGAAATCGGTCGGCGTTGGGAGTATTCTATTTTTGTGTCGAGTGGTTGATAAGTCTGTGAAAATGGCTTAGTTCGTTCCAAATATAGGACAGTGATCTCGTGCAAGACCTGAATGACATGGTGTTCTTCGCCGAAGTGGCCGAGCGCGGCGGCTTTGCAGCCGCCAGCCGGGCGCTCGGCATTCCCAAGTCCCGCCTGTCGCGACGGGTGGCCGAGCTCGAAGCCCAGCTCGGTGTCCAGCTGATGCAGCGCAGCACCCGGCGGCTGTCTTTGACGCCGGCGGGCGAGATCTACCTCAAGCATTGCGCCGCGATGCGCGACGCGGCGCAGGCGGCGTCCGAGGCGGTCGCGCAGATCCAGACCGAGCCGAGCGGCACGGTGCGCCTGAGTTGTCCGGTCACGCTAGCGCAAAGCAGCGTCGGTCCGCTGTTGCCCGAATTCCTGCGGCGCTATCCGCAGGTCCGGATCGAGATGCGCGTGCTGAACCGGCCGGTCGACCCGGTCGAGGAGGGCGTCGACCTCGCCTTGCGCGTGCGCCCGACGATCGAGGACAGCGCGACGCTGGTGGCCAAGAACTTCGGCGGCAGCCGCGGCATCCTGGTGGCGAGCCCCGATCTGATGCAGCGCCAGGGGCCCGTGGCAGCGCCGGCGGACCTGGCCAAGCTCGACACCGTCGCGATGTCGACCGGCGATGGCCGCGCCAGCTGGCGGCTCGAGGGGCCCCACGGCAAGGTGGTGGTCCACACCCACACGCCGCGCTACGTGGCCGACGATCTGCTGACGCTCAAGTTCGCGGTGGTTCAGGGAACCGGCGCCTCTGTGTTGCCCGACTACATGTGCCGCCGGGAAATCAACGCCGGCAAGCTGCTCGAGGTGCTGCCGGGCTGGGGGCCGGCGCCCGGGATCTGCCACGCCGTGTTCCCCGCCCGGCGCGCCCTGGTGCCGGCGGTGCGTCGCCTGATCGACTTCCTGGTCGAAAACCTCGATGGCGCCGAGCCGCACCACTGGGTGGAATGAGACGCTTATGTCCAAAAGCTCATATTCAAACAAGTAGATATTCGTTTGTCATTGAAGCGATGGTTTGCAGAATGGCCACCCCATCCAGCAAGAAACAACGAACATGGCCACCCTGCGACTCGGCGACACCGCCCCCAACTTCACCCAGGACTCCAGCGAAGGCGCGATCGACTTCCACCGGTGGGCCGGCGATTCGTGGGTGGTGCTGTTCTCCCATCCGGCGGACTTCACGCCGGTCTGCACCACCGAACTGGGCAAGACCGCGGCGCTGTCGGGCGAATTCGCCAAGCGCGGCGTGAAGCCGATCGCGATCAGCATCGATCCGGCGGACAAGCACAAGGAATGGATCGGCGACATCAACGAGACGCAGAACACCACGGTCAACTTCCCGATCCTGGCCGACCCCGACCGCAAGGTGGCGGACCTGTACGACATGATCCACCCGAACGCGTCGACCACCGCGACGGTGCGCAGCGTGTTCATCATCGACCCGAAGAAGACGATCCGCACCACCTTGACTTACCCGGCGAGCACCGGCCGCAATTTCGACGAGATCCTGCGCGTGATCGACTCGCTGCAGCTGACCGACAGCCACAAGGTGGCCACGCCCGTGAACTGGAAGGACGGCGACGATGTCGTCATCATCCCGAGCCTGCAGGACCCGGCCGAACTGGCCGAGCGCTTCCCGAAGGGCTTCAAGGCCGTGCGCCCGTACCTGCGCCTGACGCCGCAGCCGAACAAATAAGCCTGCTGCGTGACCAAGCCCACCATTGTCATCGTGCCGGGCTGGCGCGATTCCGGCCCCGGCCATTGGCAAAGCCTCTGGGCCGAGCGCATGCAGGGCGCCGTGCGCGTGGTCCAGGACGACTGGATCACGCCGAGCCGGGCCGCCTGGGTGGGCGCGCTCGAGCGGCTGGTGCTCGGGTGCCCGGGCCCGGTGGTGATCGCCGCCCACAGCCTCGGCTGCATCGCGACCACGCACTTGTCGGACGCGGCCGCAGCGCGCGTCGCCGGCGCACTGCTGGTGGCGCCGGCCGACCCCGAGCGGCGCGCCGCGCTGACCGATTTCGCCCCCGTGCCGTATGCCAGGCTGCCCTATCGCAGCATCCTCGTGGCGAGCAGCAACGACCCGTTCTGTCCGGTGCGGCTGGCGGGCGCCTATGCCCGGGCCTGGGGCAGCGAATTCGTTCGGATGCAGAATGCCGGCCACATCAACATCGAATCCGGGCACGGCGACTGGCCTCTGGGCCTGGCGCTGCTCCAATCGCTGACGGACGAGCCGACCGCGCTGATGGCCGCCCACCGAGATCTAGAACCTTTCGTGAACCTATGACTTCCAGAATCAAGACCCTCATCGGCACCCTGGTGCTCGCCGCCAGCGGCGTGGCCTCCGCGCAGACGTCGCTGCTCAACGCCTCCTACGACGTCGCGCGCGAGTTCTACAAGGACTACAACGCGGCCTTCGTGGCGAACTACAAGAAGACCACGGGCAAGGACGTCAAGATCGACCAGTCGCACGCCGGCTCCAGCGCCCTGGCGCGCTCGGTCGCCGACGGCCTGGATGCCGACGTGGTGACCATGAACACCTCGACCGACATCGACTTCCTGGCCAACGCCGGCGTGGTCGCCAAGGACTGGCCCAAGCGCTTCCCGTACAACGCATCGCCGACCACCTCGACCATGCTGTTCCTGACCCGCAACGGCAATCCGAAGGGCATCAAGGACTGGGACGACCTGATCAAGCCCGGCGTGCAGGTCGTGGTCGTGAACCCGAAGACCGGCGGCAACGGCCGCTACGCCTACCTGGCGGCCTGGGGCTACGTGAAGAAGAAGGGCGGCACCGACGCCCAGGCGGCCGAGTTCGTCGGCAAGCTGTTCAAGAACGTGCCGATCCTGGCCCGCGGCGGCCGCGACGCGACCACCGCCTTCCTGCAGCGCAACATCGGCGACGTGCTGATCACCTTCGAATCCGAAGTGCTGTCGATCGACCGCGAGTTCGGTTCGGGCAAGGTCGATGCGGTGTACCCCTCGATCAGCATCCTGGCCGAGAACCCGGTTGCGATCGTCGAACGCACGGTCAACAAGAAGGGCACCGGCGAACTGGCCAAGGCCTACCTCGACTACCTCTACTCGGATGAGGGCCAGGAAATCGCGGCGAAGCATGCGCTGCGTCCGCGTTCGGAAGCGGTGCTCAAGAAGAATGCGGCGACCTTCAAGCCGCTGCAGCTCTTCACGGTGCAGGAACTGTTCGGCAGCCTCGGCGAAGCGCAGAAGGTGCACTTCAACGACGGCGGGCAGTTCGACAAGCTGTACACGCCCGGCGCCAAATAATGAGCGCGGCGCAGAACCGCTTCAAGCGAGCGAACGCCCCCTCGGGGGGCAGCGATGACGCGCCAGCGCTGAGCGTGGGGGCACGATGAGCGGTGCTGCTACTTCGGCGCTGTCGTCCGCGGCAGCGCCGCCGGCGTCCGCGGGCGCGCGCGGCGTCTCGCGGCGCGTGCTGCCGGGCTTCCACATCACGCTCGGCTTCTCGGTGCTCTACCTGAGCCTGATCGTGCTGATCCCGCTGTCGGCGCTGGTGTTCAAGACCTTCGGCATGAGCTGGGATCAGTTCTGGGTGGCCGTGACCTCGCCGCGCGTGATGGCCTCGTACCGCCTGACTTTCGGCGCCTCGCTGATCGCGGCCCTGGTGAACCTGGTGTTCGGCCTGCTGGTGGCCTGGGTGCTGGTGCGCTACAAGTTTCCGGGCAAGCGGATCATCGATGCGCTGGTCGATCTGCCGTTCGCCCTGCCCACCGCCGTCGCGGGCATCTCGCTGACCGCGCTCCTGGCCGGCAACGGATGGATCGGCCAGTTCCTCGAGCCGCTGGGCATCAAGCTGGCCTTCACGCCCGCGGGCGTGGTGATCGCGCTGATCTTCATCGGGCTGCCGTTCGTGGTGCGCACGGTGCAGCCGGTGCTCGAAGACACCGAGAAGGAACTGGAAGAAGCAGCCACCAGCCTCGGCGCCACCCGGCTGCAGACCTTCACCAAGGTGATCCTGCCCTCGATCATGCCGGCGCTGCTCACCGGGTTCGCGATGGCCTTCGCGCGCGCGATCGGCGAATACGGCTCGGTGATCTTCATCGCCGGCAACATGCCGATGATCTCGGAGATCACGCCGCTCATCATCATCGGCAAGCTCGAGCAGTACGACTACGCGGGCGCCACCGCGGTCGCGCTGGTGATGCTGGTGCTCTCCTTCGTGCTGCTGCTGGTCATCAACGGGCTGCAGGGCTGGAAGCGGCGCCGCTCGGAGGCGACGCAATGAACTCGGCTTCGAAAGCCATCCGCCGCGTGCAGGCCGGCACCACCGAGTCGGCCTGGGTGCGCCGCACCCTGATCGGCGTCGCGCTGGCCTTCATGTTCCTGTTCCTGGTGCTGCCCCTGGCAGCGGTCGCGGCCGAGGCGCTGCGCAAGGGCTTCGGCGCCTATGTCGAGGCGCTGAAGGAACCCGACGCCTGGGCCGCGATCCGCCTGACCCTGCTGACGGCCGCGATCGCGGTGCCGATGAACCTGGTGTTCGGCGTTGCCGCGGCCTGGGCCATCGCCAAGTTCGAGTTCCGCGGCAAGGCCTTCCTCACGACCCTGGTCGATCTGCCGTTCGCGGTCTCGCCGGTGGTGGCGGGCCTGATCTACGTGCTGGTGTTCGGCGCCCAGGGCTGGTTCGGCCCCTGGCTGCAGGCGCACGACATCAAGATCATCTTCGCGGTGCCCGGCATCGTGCTGGCGACCGTGTTCGTGACCTTCCCGTTCATCGCCCGCGAGCTGATCCCGCTGATGCAGGCCCAGGGCACGGAAGAAGAGCAGGCCGCGATCGTGCTCGGCGCCACCGGCTGGCAGACCTTCTGGCGCGTGACGCTGCCCAACATCAAGTGGGGTCTGCTCTACGGCGTGATCCTGTGCAACGCACGCGCCATGGGCGAGTTCGGCGCGGTGTCGGTGGTGTCGGGCCATATCCGCGGCCAGACCAACACCATGCCGCTGCACGTCGAAGTGCTCTACAACGAGTACCAGTCGGTCGCCGCCTTCGCGGTGGCCTCGCTGCTGGCCATCCTGGCGCTCGTCACGCTGGTGATCAAGTCGGTCATCGAATGGCGCCACGAGCGCGAGATGAAGGCGATCGCCGAGCTGCCGCCCGAGCGGCCGACGCCCTGAAAGAGAAAGACCATGAGCATCGAAATCAGAAACGTCAGCAAGCAGTTCGGTGATTTCCACGCCTTGCGCGACGTCAGCCTGGATGTCGCCTCGGGCGAACTGGTAGCGCTGCTGGGGCCCTCGGGCTGCGGCAAGACCACGCTGCTGCGCATCATCGCGGGCCTGGAAACCGCCGGCGCGGGCAGCATCCTGTTCTCGGGCGAGGACACCACCGACGTCCATGTGCGCGAGCGGCAGGTCGGCTTCGTGTTCCAGCACTACGCGCTGTTTCGCCACATGACGGTGTTCGAGAACGTGGCCTTCGGCCTGCGGGTCAAGCCGCGCGGCCAGCGCCCGAGCGAAGCGCAGATCAAGTCGAAGGTGCACGAGCTGCTCAAGCTGGTGCAGCTCGACTGGCTGGCCGACCGCTATCCGGCGCAGCTGTCCGGCGGCCAGCGCCAGCGCATCGCGCTGGCCCGGGCGCTGGCGGTCGAGCCCAAGGTATTGCTGCTCGACGAGCCCTTCGGCGCGCTCGACGCCAAGGTGCGCAAGGAATTGCGCCGCTGGCTGCGCCGCCTGCACGACGAACTGCATGTCACCAGCATCTTCGTCACCCACGACCAGGAAGAGGCGCTCGAGGTGGCAGACCGCGTGGTGCTGATGAACAGCGGCCGCATCGAGCAGGTCGGCTCCCCGCAGGATGTGTGGGACCACCCGGCGAGTCCGTTCGTCTACGGCTTCCTGGGCGACGTCAACCTGTTCCACGGCCGCGCCCACGAGGGCGAAGTGCATGTCGAGGGAATCCGGCTCGACACCGCGGAGCAGCGCGGGCTGCGCGACGGCAAGGCGCTGGCCTACGTGCGGCCGCACGACCTGAGCGTCGAACGCTACGCGCCGGGCGCCAGCGGGATCGTCGCGACCTTGAGCCGCGCGATCGTGGTCGGACCGATCGCGCGCCTGGAACTAGAACCGGTCGAATCGAATCCAGATAATCCAGGGTCCGGAACCATCATCGAAGCGCAACTCCCTGCGCAACAGTTCCGGGACCTCGGCCTGCACGAGGGCGACAAGGTCGTCGCCACGCCGCGCAAGGCCCGTGTGTTCGTAGAGGATTGGGTTTCACCGTGATCGACTGGTATTTTGGTGCGCCGCGTCGCGCCCTGGCATTGATCTGCATCGCCTGCGTGGCGATGCTTGCCTTCGGCATGTACCTGCAGCATGTGGTCGGCCTCGAGCCGTGCCCGATGTGCATCGTGCAGCGCTACGCGCTGGTGCTGGTGGCGGTCTTTGCCGGCCTGGCGTCGGCCAGCAGCCGCAGGGGCCTGCAGGTCGTGGGCATCCTGCTGGGCCTGGTCATGGCCGTGGCCGGCGCCTACACGGCCGCGCGGCAGAGCTGGCTGCAATGGCATCCGCCGGAGGTGGTGTCCTGCGGACGCGACATCTACGGAATGATCGAGACTTTCCCGTTGCAGCGCGCGCTGCCGATGATCTTCCGCGGCGCCGGCGACTGCTCGCAGATAGACTGGACCTTTCTCGGGCTGTCGATCGCGAACTGGTCCTTCATCGCGTTCACGGGCTTCGCGTTGCTGCTGCTGATCCTGCTGTTTCGCCGCGGAACTCAGAGCGGCAGCGTGTCGAAGGCGGCGTAGGCGGTCGCCAGCCAGGTCTTGACGCGCTGGCGCTCGAGCAGCCCCAGCGCGTGCGCGCCGTTGCGGTCGTTGACGGCCTTCCAGAAACTGCTGTTGCGCGCATCGATCTTGCGCATGCTGGCGTCGTGCAGCCGGGGCAGGGCGATGACCCGGGCGCCGTTCGCGGTCGCCTTGCCGAGCGACTGCGATCCGAGCAACAGGCCGAAGTCGCTGCCGCGCCCATAGTTCTGCACCACGATGTAGTTCGGCCGGTTGCCGAAGGTGTCGACCAGCGTGCCCAGCAGGTCGCTCGAATCCTTGCCGTCGTCGAGCACGTGCCAGAAATTGACGGCCACGCCAAGTTCGGCGAAGACGTCGAACAGGTCGGACTCCTTGATCCAGCGCGACAGCGGGGCCAAGGTCTGGGCCGCGAGGTCGACGATCACGCTTTGCTGCGGGTTGGTTTCGAAGCCATTCACCACCGTGTCGAGCCCCTCGAAGCTGTCCACCACCACCGGCGAGGCGAATCCCTCGTAGAAACGGGTGAAAGAGGTGTGCGATCGATCGGTATCGAAGCCCACGAAGGGCCGGCTGTGGTCGATGAAGTACTGCGCCAGTACCCGTGCCGTGACCGACTTGCCGACCCCGCCCTTTTCGCCGCCGATGAAGTTGATGGAGCTCATGTGGTTCCTGCCAGAGTGGGATGAATTCTGCGAATCATTCTAGGGTTCGAGTCGAATGAGGCGCCGTGCCAGCCGAGTGGCGGAAGCCGATGGGGCCGCGTTTGCACATCTGAGTGAGCATTTGTCAAATATGCTCTGCAAGTTGGGCGTGAAGCTGGAATTCGTATCCATATTTGCGCAGCATGTTATGCATTAATATAAAATGGGAAGTATGTTCAACATGACGACCCTCGCCGCCATCGGCGCCTTCCTGCGCCAGGCGCGCAAGGATCGAGCCATGACCGCTTCGGAACTGGCCCTGCAGGCCGGCATTTCCCGAAACACCCTGGGCGCCCTCGAAGCGGGGCGCGGCAACGTCGAGCTGAACACCCTGCTGGCCCTGCTCAGGTGCCTGCAAATCGAGCTGCAGTTCGTGCCGCAGGCGGTGGCGGACCTGACGCGGTTCGGCGCCGACACCAAATCCACCGGCCTGCAGGACGAGGTGAGCAGCCTGATGCCGAAGCCGCCCCGGCGKGGCGCGTCATGAGCGCCGCCCGGCCGCCCGAAGGCGCTCGCACCGCAGTGCGAAGCACGGAGGTACGCCCATGAGCGTCGTGCGGTCCTTGCGCATCCGGCTCGGCACGACGGACGTCGGCTCGCTGTTCGGCCTCGACGACGGGCGGGTGTACTTCAGGTTCGACGACGACTATGCGAAGAACGCTGCGCGGCCGGTCCTGTCCCAGCTCTACGTGGTCGCGCCAGCGACCTCGGGCAGTGCCGAAAGGGTGGCCCAGGCCATTGCGGAGGCCGAGGCCGCCACGGTGGCGCAGTTGCTCGACCCGGCGCTGGACGTCAACCGTGGCGACGGCCAGTTCGGTCTCCCGCCCTTCTTCCAGAATCTGCTGCCCGAAGGCCCTCTGCGCAAACAGTTGATCGGCGACCTGGGCCTGGACGTGAACGACGAACTCGGCTTGCTCGCGGCTTGCGGTGGCGACCTGCCTGGCGATGTCCGGGCCGACGCCGAAACGCTCGACGAGCCCGCGCTGGGCCGGCTCATTGGCCAGAGCCGCGACAGCTACGAAATGAGTTCGGGCCAGGTTCCGACGCCCCAGCAGACCTCGATTTCGGGTGTCCAGCCCAAGGTGGCGCTGGTATTGGGAAGCCCGGGGCGCTACGTGATGCGGTCGAAGCATTCGGACCACAAGCACTTCATCGGCAAGCTGCCGACGGGCGAGTACGACAGCTTGCCCGAAGTGGAGTACAGCTCGCTGAAGCTGGCGGCGGCGGCGGGCGTCGACACCTGCGAATTCGCGCTGGAGCCGCTGTCTTCGATCGCCGACCAGCTGCCGTATGCCCTGCAGAAAGACGGCCGGAAGTTCCTGCTGGTTTCCCGCTTCGACCGCGATGTCCCGACCGAAACCCGGCGCCTGCACATGGAGGACTTCGCCCAGGTCACGGGCACGCCGTCGGAATACAAGTACCTGGGCACCTACGCGGCGATCGGGCTGCTGCTCAAGCGGCGCTCGGCCCGGGGCGAGGCCGATGTGGCCGAACTCCTGCGCCGCATCAAGGTTTCGGAGCTGCTCGGCAACTACGACGCGCATCTGAAGAACTTCAGCCTCGTCTACCCGACCGGGCAAGCCCGGCCCGAGCTGTCCCCCGCGTATGACATCGTCGCCTACGGCGTGTACTTCGCGGGCTCGGGGCATGGCCTGAAATTTTTCCCCGATCAACCGCCGCGCACGCTGCTGACGCCCAGGACGCTGCGCGAACTCGGCAACGTCTGGGACATTCCGGAGAAGCAGCTGAGCGAGGTTGTGACCCGTTGCATCGACCAGGCCATGGCGATCTGGCCCGGCCTGCTGAAGACGCTGCCGTTGACGGCGACGCATCGAAGCCGGCTCGCCGAGCACATCCTGGGCAATGCGAGCGTGGCAGCGTGGCGCAAGCGCCATCCCGATGCGCCCTGGTTCGACACCTGAGGCGGCCTGCGACCCCCTGGAGGAGCGTGGGGGGCTCAGAGCGCCATCTTGATGATGGTGAAATCGTCCTCGAGCACCCCGGGACCATGCGCCTCGCGCGCCCAGTCCAGCAGGCGGTCCATCTCGGACTGCCCGTCGCGGACCGGCCGGCTGAGGATGTCGACGAATGCGGAGAACTCCAGCATGGAGCCATCCGGCCTTCTGATTTCGTAGGCGCCGTCGCTGAAGACGAAAAGCCGGGCAGGCGACCTCACGATGCACTGCGCTTCCTGGTAGCTGGCCGCCGGCATGATGCCGATGCAGGGGCCCGATGCTTCCAGCGGCTGGCCATCACCGGCGGCTTCGCAAGGGCCGCTCACCAGGATGGCCGGAGGATGGCCGGCAGAGGCGTAGCGCAGGCGCCCGGTGGCGCGGTGATAGACGCCATACCAGACCGTGGAGAACAGTTCGCCGTAGCGCTCCATCGGGTAGGCCTGGTTGAGCGCGGTGAGCACCTCGGCGGGATTGCGGAAATCGGTTCTCGGCAGGGCCTCCGAGCGCAGCGTGTCGGCGACCGTCACCGACAGGAGCACCGAGCCCACGCCATGGCCGCAGACGTCGATCAGGTAGAGCGCGAAATGCTCCTCGTCGATCCAGTGGTAGCCGAACGAATCGCCGCCGAGTTCGGTCGACGGAACGAAGCGCCAGTCGACCACCCAGGGCTCGGACAGCGGCGCCGGCAGCATCGAACGGACATAGCGCTCGGCATCGCGCAACTCCTGCTGCAGCCGGTCGTGGGTACGCTGCAGGTCTTCGCGGGAGGCGGCGAGATCGCGATGAGCGCGCGTCAGTTCCTGGTTGGCCGATTCGAGTTGCGCGATGAGCCTGGCCTCGCGCTGGCTGAGCAAGGTCATGTCGTAGGCCTTCTGCTGCACCAGCCGCGCCTCCTCGTATTCCGCCGTCACGTCGAGCAGAAGGACCCAGACGGTGCCGTCATCGGCGAAGAAATGGACGTCCGCTACGCGCCCGCTGGGCATCTCCATGGAGCGGATGAGGAAGGGGGTCTCGGCCAGCGGCAGCAGGCCTTCGAGGAACGGGATCTGGTCGCTGGCGAGCACACCGGACTGGAGGCCCTCCAGGCCGTAGTGCGCCAGGTGCCCGCCGGCCTGCACCAGGTTCTGCGAGCCATCGATGACCAGATGCGCGAGAACGCGCTGCGCATGGAGCAGCAGGAGCAGCGAGTCGGAAATCCGCGTCGGCAGGTCGAGCATGACTATCGCGCCAGGCGCGCCGCCAGTTCCTGGAAGGTCTCCTCGACGCCCATGCCGGTCTTGGCGCTGGTGCGGCGGAAGGCCCAGCCTGCCGCCTCGAGGCGTTCGATCCGTTCCTGCGGGATCGCCCAATCCTCCTGCAGGTCCGCCTTGTTGAGCAGGACGACGAAGGGGACGTCGCCGACCTCCGCGCCGACGCGCGCCTGGATCGACACCGCGGTGTCCAGGGTTTCGGGCCGTGTGCCGTCCACCACCAGGAGATAGCCGGCCGCGCCGCGCAGGTAGCTCACCCGAACGGCCGAGACCTCGTCCTCGCCGGCGATGTCCCACAGGATCAGCGCCATCTGCTCGGTGCCGATCGTCAGCAGCTTCTTGTCGATCTTCACCCCGACCGTGGTCAGGTAGGTATCCGAGAAAATGGTGTCGACGAAGCGGCGTACCAGGCTGGTCTTTCCTACGCCGAAAGCGCCGAGCAGACAGATCTTCTTTTGCAGCATGGTCAGTCGCCGGTGCTGACGCCGAAGGAAACGCGCCGGTTCATCGACAGTTCGTCCTCGCTGGCGCCGGGGCGCAGCGGCTCCAGCGGGCCGGCGCCGCGCACGGCGAGCACCGACGGATCCACGCCGCGCGCCCGCAGCATGGAGCGCACGACCTCCGCGCGGCCCACGCTGAGGGCCAGATTGGACGTGTCCTTGCCGGTCGCATCGGCGTGGCCGACGATCGTCACCTTCACCGGGAAGCCCTGGGTGCGCGCCACCTGAACCAGCTCGCGCATATCCGCGGCCACGG
Source organism: Variovorax sp. M-6 (assembly GCF_052114385.1). NCBI lineage: Bacteria > Pseudomonadati > Pseudomonadota > Betaproteobacteria > Burkholderiales > Comamonadaceae > Variovorax > Variovorax sp. M-6. The sequence continues at coordinate 127,894 of NZ_JBFREQ010000006.1, forward strand.
CGTCGAGCTTGCTCTCCTGGTCCGCCGCGGGCCGAGGCACGCTGAAATCGAAGTGAATGAGCTGGGCCTGAATGGCGTCGCGCAGGCGGACATAGTCCGGATCCTGCACGTCCTGGAGGGCGCTGAGATCGACCTTCGGAGCCCCCGCGGGCAGGGTCAACGTGAAGGCCCGGGCCTTGTCCATCCAGCGTTGGGGGGCACTGCCAGTGGCGCGAATGCCGTTCGCGTCCTGTGACAGGCTGACGGTCGGCGGCGGATTCAGGGTGGCTTGCAGCCGCTTCAGAATGATGGCCGGATGCAGCGCCTGGTAGGGTTCCCAGCGCCCGGCGATGCGCGCCGCATCCAGTTGGGCCTGCTCCAGCAGCGCTTCGGGCGGCATCGCGAGCGGGTCGCGCAGCCCGGACACCAGCCACTTCCCGTCGCGGCGCTCGGCGCCGGTCACGACGATGCCGGGCTGGTCCTGCAGCGCCGCGACATAGGCGTCGACGTGCCGGCGTTCGATGATCCGTTGGGCCATCCAGTAGCCCAGCGCCAGCAGCAGCGCCAACAGGGCCAGCCAGAACAGCGGGGTCAGCTTCTTCTGCGTCTCGGCTTCCTGGGAGATCAGGCAGGGTTGCAGGCGTCGCCCCACGTCGGCGAAGGGTTCGACATCGCCGCTGAATTCTTCGAGCGGCGTGCGCCATTCGTCGTGGACGGCCGCCAGCGTCTCGCCCAGGCGGGTGCGCAGCATCGCCGGCGGATTGCCGTGGATCACCGCGGCGAGAAAGGCCGACGGACCTTCCTCGCACCACAGCAGCAAGTCGCCCAGGCGCAGGCTGTCGATGCTGCGGCCGCCCGTGGCGCCACTCCCGGTTTCGTCGAACGAATCGCGCACGAAATCCTGTATGGCGGAGAGCATGCCGGAGACCAGTTGCGGATCGCGCGTCGTCGCGTCCTCCCTGGCCACATGCGCGATCAGCAGGCCCGCCTTGCGATGGACCAGGAAGAGGTGTTCGACCCGGTACACGGCCGTGTGCTTGAGCACCACGTCCGCGAAGGTGCTCCCGCTGCGCCAGGCCTCGATGCGCCACTTGAGGCCGCGCCACGACAAGCTGTGCTTGAGCGCCTGATTGAGCGATTGAAGCGTGCCCTCGAGGGTCTCGGCGATGGCCTTGCGAATCGCCGGCCCCATGACCGGGTACAGGATATCGACCATGGTGCCCGGGTTCTTCTGAATCGACGCCTGGGTCGCACGCTCGACGGTGGGCGCGATCGCCTGACCGAGGCGCTCGTCCTGCGCCGCCAGCACGAAGGCGGAGGGGAGCACTGCGCCCACCGCATCGGCGAACTCGCGCGGGTCGTCGAATTTCCGTTGCAGTCTCGCCAGGGCCGCCTGCTCGCGCTCCATCAGCACGCCGCGCAGCGCATCCATCCGCGGATCGGCCTCCAGGCGGCTCGGAAGCGCCGCGGCCACGTCCGGATTGACGCAGCGAGCCAACTCCAGCAGAAGGCCGGCCAGCCGCCGGCTCTGATCTTCCTCGGCAGCGGTGCGGGGTGCGCTTGTCGCGGCAAGCGACAGGCGCGCGTTCACAGCGCCTCCGCTCCGGCGTCGGACCGCGCGAGGCGACCTGCTGCGCTTGCCACGCGACTCAGCCGCGCTCGCCGTTGCCGCCCTTGGGCGATACGTCCTGGTTCAGGCATTTGGCAATCTCGACGAACAGGCCTGCGAGCAGGTTGCGGTCGGTCTTGACATTGCTGAGTTCGGCGAACATCCGCTCGGTGGTGGCGCGGGCGTCGTCCTGGCGTTTGCGCATCTCTTCGCGCAACACCTGAACCTCGTGGCCCAGGCGATCCGTGAAGTCGCGCTCCTGGCGCGCCAGCTGGTCGGAAGCCTGGGCGAGGCGCTTTTCCAGGGCCTGGGTGTGCTCCCGCAAGCTGCGCTCCAACTCCTTGTCGGCTTCCGCACGCAGGTCCTTTTCCTCGCGGAACTGGCCGGCGACCGATTCGAGCTGCTTCTTCATCGTGGATTCAAGGCTGCTCAGACTGCGCGACGACTCCGATTCCAGGTCGCGCATCCTTTGCTGAAAGCGATCCTCGAGAATGGAAAAGCGCTTGTCGTAGTCCTGCATCTGGTTGCCGAAAAGCAACTCGCGCATCTTGTCGACACCGGAGGTCTCTCCGGCGCCGTTGGGTTGGCTCGCGAGCGCCGCCTGAGCCGCCAGCGCGCTTTGGGTATCAATGTTCATGGAGGGCTTGGCTGTCGTTCCCATTGCGAAATCTCCTCGGTTGTGGATGGGTGGGTGTTGAAGCTCGGTCAGGGCGCCGACGCCCGGAAAAGCAGCGTCAGGCAGTTGCGGCCGTCCTGGTGGCGGTAGCGCAGGCCATCGGAAAAACGGCGAACGATGGGAATGCCCCAGCCCCCGATGCGCGCGTCCTGAAGGCTGGTCGCCGGCGCGGGTTCAGGGACCTGCCGAGGGTCGAACTCGCTCCCCTCGTCCTCGACTTCCAGGGCCACGTCTTCTCCTTGCCAACCCAGGCGCAGAAGGATGTGCTGCGCGCCATCGCCACAGGCGTAGCTCATGATGTTGGTCACCACCTCGGTGGAGCAAAGATCGAGGTGCTGCGCCAGCCGGGCCGGAAGCCGCTGGCTCTCGGCCCAGTCGTGCACCCAGGCGCTCACGCGCGGGAGCTCGCGCAATTCGCTGCCGACGATCAGGGAGGCCCGCTGCTCCCCGTCGGAGGGGGACATCAGCGGCTCTCGGCCAGCGCCATCAGCGCGCTGCAGGCGGTATCGACGTCGGGGTATACCGGGATGATCGTGTCGATGCCTGCCATCTTGAGAACCTCCGCAACAAGGGGCTGAGGGTTTGCCAATGCCATCCCGCCGCCGCGCAGCGACTGGGCCCTTGCATTGACGACCAGCGTGCGAATGCCGATGGATGCCAGAAACGACACTTCGGACAAGTCGATCACCGCGAGGAGCTTCCGGGTCGCCACCAGGGCGGCGAAGCGCAGGTTGATGTCATGCCCGCCGATGCTGTCCATGCGCCCGACCAGACTGATCTTTTCGACGCCGTCGGCCAGTTGTTCCGTTCTCAGGTCCATGCGATCTCCGCAGTCGATGTCGATGGGTTCCCAATCGGTGCGCTTCTTGTTTCCAAAACAAAACAAGATCCGCCTACAGACAAAAAATAGAACCTTTTTCTAGCTTACGCCCAAAATGCGGCTGCGTCGACAACCCGCCCATCCCCAAGCCGATGGATGGCGTCCGGTTCAGCGGTCCTTCCGCGCCGGCACATGGTTCAAGGCCTCGACCAGCCGATCGACGCGGATCGGCTTGGTCAGGTAGTCGTCCATGCCGGCCGAGATGCACATCTCCTGGTCGCCCTGCATGGCGTTGGCTGTCATCGCCACGATGCGCGGCCGTCGATCGGCCTCGAGCAGCGTGCAGATCTGCCGAGTGGCGTCGAGCCCGTCGAGTTCGGGCATCTGCACGTCCATCAGAACCACGTCGTAGGTCTGGCGCTGGACCGACTCGACGGCTTCGATGCCGTTGGAGGCAAGGTCGGCCCGGTAGCCCATCTGCTGCAGCAGGCGCATCGCGAGCTTCTGGTTCACCACGTTGTCCTCGGCCAGCAGGATCCGCAACGGGTGACGCGCGCCCATCGTCGGGTCGATCTGCGGCTTGGCGCTGCCGCCCTCCGTGGGCTTGGCGACCGATTCGCGCGCGAGCAGGCTGACCAGCGTGTCGAACAGCTGCGACTGGTGGATCGGCTTCGACAGGTAGGCGTTGAACAGCGATTCGGCGTCGCCCGCTTCGCGCCGGCCCAGTGAACTGAAGAGCACCAGCGGCAGCGTGGCGTGGTTCGCGCGGATGCGACGCGCCAGATCGATGCCGTCCATCTCGGGCATGTGCATGTCGAGGATCGCGAGATCGAAGCGCTCGCCTTGTTCGAGCCAGCGCAAGGCCTCGGCCGGCGATTCGGTGTCGCGCGAATCCATGCCCCAGCGGCCCGTCTGAAGCGAGAGCACGCGCCGGTTGGTGGCGTTGTCGTCGACGATCAGCAGGCGCTTGTCGCGCAGCTCGACCTGCACGCCCGTGACGACGCGGCGCTTGCTCGGCGGCGCCTCGGAGATCGACGCTTCGATGGTGAAGAAGAAGGTCGAACCCGTGCCCGGGCCATCGCTCTCGACCCACATGGTCCCGCCCATCAACTCGGCCAGCCGCTTGCTGATCGCCAGGCCGAGGCCGGTGCCGCCGTACTTGCGGGTGGTGCTCGAGTCGGCCTGGGAGAACGACTGGAACAGCCGGCCCATGCCTTCGGGCGACAGGCCGATGCCGGTGTCGCGCACGGCAAAGGTCAGGCCGACCTGATCGCCCGCCCGGGCCTTGGCGCTGACGGTCAGCACCACCTCGCCGGTCTCGGTGAACTTCACCGCGTTGCTCAGCAGGTTCAGCAGGATCTGCCGCAGCCGCGTGAGGTCGCCGCTGACGCCTGTCGGCACGCCGCACTCGAACACATAGGCGATGTCGAGCTTCTTCTCGGTGGCGCGGGTGCTGACCAGGTCGAGCGCCGACTCCACGCAGTCGCGCAGGTCGAACGGATGCGACTCGATGTCCATGCGCCCGGCCTCGATCTTCGAGTAGTCGAGGATGTCGTTGATGATGGTCAGCAGCGCGTCGCCCGAATCGCGGATCGTTGCCACGTAGTCCTGCTGCTCGGCGTCGAGCGGCGTGTCGAGCAGCAGTCCGCTCATGCCGATCACCGCGTTCATGGGCGTACGGATTTCGTGGCTCATCGTCGCCAGGAACGCGCTCTTGGCCTCGTTCGTGGCTTCGGCGGCGGCTCGCGCCTCCTTGGTCTCGTTGAACAGGCGTGCGTTCTGGATCGCGATCACGGCCTGGTCGGCGAAGGTCTCCAGCAGCTTGATTTCCTTGTCGGCGAACGCCTGCGGCGGCTGGCGCGTGACGTGGATCGATCCGATGTAGCGACCCTCCCACATCAGGGGGGCGACCATGATCGCGTAGTTGCCCAGCAGCTCGGCCACCTCGCGCATGAACGCAGGCACGTGCTGCGCGGCGAGCGCATCCGGAACATGGAGGACGTCGGGGCCGGGCATGGCGGCACCCGCGGGCACGATCGGCCGTGGATAGAAGCGCTCGAGCACTTCGCGGGCAGGGCCGCGATGCGCGCTCAGGCGCACCAGCCCGTCGTCGTCGACCAGTGAAATGCCCAGTTGCGTGCCGGAGAACAGGCGCTGGCAGCTCTCCAGGATCTTGTCGAACACGGGCTGCGCGTCCTCCATCGATTCGCTGATGACCTGGAGCACGTCCGCCGTGGCGGTCTGCCGTTCCAGCGCTTCATGGGTCTCGTTGAACATCCGCGCGTTCTGGATCGCGATCACGGCCTGGTCGGCAAAGGTCTTCAGCAGCGCGGCTTCCTCCTCGGTGAAGGGCAGCGGCGGGCGGCGGATCACGTACAGCATGCCGATGCCCCGGCCCTCCCACTGCATCGGCGCGAAGACTTGCGAGTAGTTGCCGATATCGAGCATGAGCGCGACATTGCGCACGCCCTTGGGCGTGTCGGCGCCGTTCATCACGTCGGCGTAGCGCAGCACGCGGTTTTCGCGGATCGCCCGCTGCACAGGCTCGTCGCGCAGCGGCAGCGGAAAGATGCGCGCCACCGCTGGCGCCGCATCGCCGCGATAGGCTGCGGAACGCAGCAACCGGCTCTCCTCGTCGATGGTCAGGATGCCCAGTTCGGAACTGCGGAACAGGTGGGCGCAGCTCTCCAGTATCTTGTCGAAAACGGGCGCGGTGTCGGCCACCGAGCTGCTGATCACCTGCAGCACGTCGGCGCTGGCGGTCCGCTGCTCCAGCGCCTCGCGGGTCTCATGGATCAGCCGCACGTTCTCGATCGCGAGCACGGCCTGGTCGGCAAACAGCTGGAGCAGGTCGATCTGCCGCTGCGGCGTCTTGCCGGGTTCCGGCCAGGCGGTGGTGATCGCGCCGATCGGCACGCCGTCCTTGAGCATCGGCGCGCAGATCACGCGCCGCCGGTTTCCGCTGTTCGCCAGCCTGCGGTCGTAGTCCGGATCCGACCACGCGTCGTCGGTGCTGAGGGCCCGTCGCTCGAGGATCGCCCGGCCGTTCATCTGGCGCGGGTCCGGCGGCGCCGGCCACACCGTGCGCGCCGCCTCCAGCGCGTCCGAGGACCAGTTGCGCGTCGCGGCCAGGTGCACCAGGCGGCCATCGAAGCTGAAGATCGCGGAAGCCGGGCCCTCGAACAACCACATGGTGCAGTCCAGGATGGCCTCGAACACCGGCATCACGTCGGTCGGCGATTCGCTGATGACGCGCAGCACGTCGCTGACGGCGGTCTGGTATTCGAGCGACTCGGTCAGCTCGGCGGTGCGCTCCTCGACCTTGTGCAGCGCCACCTGCGTATCGTTGAAGAGCCGCGCGTTCTGGATCGCGATGACGGCCTGGTCGGCGAAGGTCTTGAGCAGCGCACGCTCGCTGGGGCGGAACGGACCGACCTTGGTGCGCTGCATGCTCAGGATGCCGATGCCGCGGCCTTCCCAGATCAGCGGCGCCGCCAGGTTCGCGTAGCTCATGCCCGCGAGCTCGGCGTTGCGACGCAACGCCAGTGGTGCCGCGGGGTCGTTCAGGACATCGGCGAATTCCACCAGGTCGCCGGTCTGAAAGGACAGTTCGGCCGAGGTGCCGGCCAGCGGCATCGGGTAGTTCGACTGCATCGACGCCGCGAGTTGGGCCAGCCGTTCTTTGCTGATCGTGGCCCGGCCGGCGGCCGTCATCAGCCAGCGCGTCAGCGCGAGATTGCCCTCGGCGTCGACCATCAACAGCGCGAAGGAGCTGCCGTCGAACAGGTGCTCGCAGCATTCGAGGATCTTGTCGAACACCGGTCCGGGGTCGGCCACCGAGCTGCCGATGACCTGCAGCACCTCGGCGGCGGCGCTCTGGTGGGATAGCGCCTCCTGCATTTCGCGGCCATGGCGCTGGGTCTCGTCGAAAAGGCGCGCGTTCTCCAGCGCCAGGCCCAGGCTTGCCGCCACGGTTTCGAGCAGCCGGATCTCGTGCGCCCCGAACGCGTATTCGCGTTCGTGGTTCTGCAGCGCGATGATGCCGAGGGCGCGGTCGCTCCCGATGATCGGTACCGCAACGATCGAGTGGGCCCAGTCGGTTCCCGGTGCGGGGCGAAGGCCGACCCGGAGCTGTTCCTCGCGGGTATGGGCCACGCCGACCCGGCGCGTGTGCAGGATGCGCGCCAACGGCTCGTCCGGCTTCAACGGCCGCGCGGGTGGCTGCGGCAGGGGCATGTCGTGTTCGTAGCGGTACAGCACCTGGACCAGGTCGGTCTTGTCGTCCCACCAGACGATGTTCAGGTCGCCGGAGTGGAACAGTTCGCGCAGCTTGTCGCCCACCAGTTCGACGATGGCCTGGAATCCCAGCTTTGCGGCGATGCCTTGCTGGATGGCGTTGATGAGCGTGAGTTCGTCGGTGCGCTGCATGAGCACGCCCTTGCACTCGGCCAACTCGCGCTGGAGGCCCTCGCCGACGCGAAGGGTGGCCAGGACCCCGGCGGCCTGGCGCGCCAGCGCGGCCAGCAGGTCGCGCTGGACGCGGTCGAAGCGGCCTGAAGTGCCTTCGATGTCGGCATAGAGGTAGCCGAACAGTGCCCCCGGCGCGACCAGCGGTGCGATCAGGCACGAGCGCTGGTCGGCCGGCCCGGCACCCTCGGGCCCGTGCCGCAGGCTCGATTTGCGGCTGCGGCGGGTGTCGGCGAGCCAGGGCGTGATGGCGCGCAGCAGGGCGGCAGGGTCTTCGGTGGGCGGCAGCCTCGCGCCGGCGCTGCGCAAGCCGGCTTCGGTGTCGAGCACCAGCAGCACACGCTGGGCGCCAACGAGCTGGGCGGCCTCGTCGACGACCAGGTCGCACACCTCGCTCGCACTGCGCAGCGCATTCAATCGCAGGCCGATGTCGACCCGCCGCTCGAACGGCTCGCGCAGTTTGCCGCCCGCGCGCGGCGCGTGCTTCGACAGGGGTCGAGACCGGGACTCAGCCATGGGGCATTTGCCTTCAGCGATCAGCAGGTCGATGCGCGAGCGGCGCACCACGGCGAGGAGTCTAGCGGCGAAGAGGGAATCTCTGCACGCGGGCGTTCGCCCCTGGCTCCTCCCGGCCTTGCCGGCGGCGGAATGTCGGCGGCGGGCCCACGGTTCGAATCCGGCCGATTACTTCGGCACCATCGACAAGAACGGCCCGAGGCTGCCCAGAAACCAGCTCTGGCCGAAGTCGAGCGCGGCGCGACGGTATTTCTCGTCGGCCTGCGCCGCCAGCAGGTCGAGCCGCGCCACCACCTTGGAGAGTTCGCGATCGACCACCAGATTGCGGCCGCGCCCGCTGATCTCGGTGGCCAGCAGCAGCGGCTGGCCGTCGGGGCCGGTCTTGGAGCCGATCAGCCACAGCGAGATCTCGAAATTGCGCGCCGCCCGGAAGCTGTTCTCGGCGCTCACTCCGTCGAGCATGCTCTGCTCCCAGGTGTCGCCGTTGGCCTGCTTGAGCAGCGCCGCCCAGCCGACCACCAGCGCCGCGACCCGGTCGCCCTCGTAGGGCCTGGGTGCAGTCTCGAAGGCCAGCCGGACGGCGTCGATGCCATAAGCGCCCTGGAGTTGGGGCAGCGGCGCGTTCTGCGAAATCGCGTCCCAGGTGCGCTGGATCGCCTCGTCGGCGCTGCCGCACCACTTGCGCCATTCGCGCGGATTGCGGCGGTAGAGCGACAGCTGCACGCGCCGCACCGACTGCAGGTTGTCGCGCAACGCGAGATTGGCGATGCGGTTCGCACCGCTCTGTACCCATTCATTGCCGGCGTAGGGCTCGGCGCGATCGGTCGAGGCACAGCCGGCCAGGGCCAGGGCCGCCGCGCCGCCGCCGATGAGCCAGGCGCGGCGGTGGAGAGACGAGGAAAGAGGGGAAACACGCATGGTCCTCACGTTATCATCCTCGCCTCAGGTGGCGGCCTGGCCTGGGGGTGCCAGCCGCCGGAATCTGCTTACAAATCAACACCTTGGCACCCAACCTTGGCAAAACAACTGGCTTAGGGCCGACCTGACGTGCGTCTCAATTCCATCAAGCTCTCGGGCTTCAAGTCCTTCGCCGAACCCACCAATTTCCTCCTGCCCGGCCAGCTGGTCGGCGTGGTCGGTCCCAACGGCTGCGGCAAGTCGAACATCATGGATGCGGTGCGCTGGGTGCTCGGCGAGTCGCGCGCCTCCGAACTGCGCGGCGAGTCGATGCAGGACGTGATCTTCAACGGCACCACCACGCGCAAGCAGGCCAGCCGGTCCAGCGTCGAACTGGTGTTCGACAACGCCGACCACCGGGCCGGCGGCCAGTGGGCCCAGTTCGCCGAGATCGCGGTCAAGCGCGTGCTGACGCGCGACGGCAATTCGAGCTACTACATCAACAACCAGCCGGTGCGCCGGCGCGACGTGCAGGACGTGTTCCTCGGCACCGGCCTGGGGCCCCGCGCCTACGCGATCATCGGCCAGGGCACGATCAGCCGGATCATCGAATCCAAGCCCGAGGAACTGCGCCTGTTCCTCGAAGAGGCCGCCGGCGTCTCGAAATACAAGGAGCGCCGCCGGGAGACCGAGAACCGGCTCGGCGACACGCGCGAGAACCTCACCCGGGTCGAGGACATCCTGCGCGAGCTCAACAGCAACCTCGAGCGCCTGGAGAAGCAGGCCGAGGTGGCGGCGCGCTACAACTCGCTCACGGGCGACGCCACGCGCAAGCAGCATCAGCTGTGGTTCCTGAAGCGCACCGAAAGCGAAGCCGACCAGGCCAAGGTCAAGGCCGACGCCGAGCGCGCGATCAACGACCTGGAATCGCGCACCGCCGACCTGCGCCACGTCGAAGCCGACCTCGAGACCGTGCGCCAGGCCCACTACGCGGCCGGCGACCAGGTCAACCAGGCGCAGGGCAAGCTGTACGAGGCCAGTGCCGAAGTCGGCCGGCTCGAGGGCGAGATCCGCTTCGTGGTCGAAGGCCGCCAGCGGGTCGAGCAGCGCCTGGTGCAGCTGCGCGAGCAGATGGCCCAATGGGGGGCGCGCCGCGAAGACGCCGAGACCGAGATCGAAACACTGGCCGGCCAGGGCGTGAACGCCGAGGAGCAGGCCGAACTGCTGGCCGCGCAGCTCGAAGAGCACGATGCCCGCATGCCCGAACTCGAGGACGCGCAGCAGCGCGCCCAGAACGAAGCCAACGCCCAGCGCGCCACGGTGGTGCAGGTGCAGCAGCAGATCCAGGTGCTGGCGGCCGACCAGCGCAACATCGAGGAGCAGAGCCGCCAGCTCAACCAGCGCGCCGAGCGGCTGCGGGTCGATCAGAACGCACTCGCGGCGCCCGACGAGGCGCGCTTGCGCGACCAGCAGGAGCAGCTCGCCGCCGCCCAGGAGGCGGCCGCCGAGGCCGACGCCCGGCTGCAGGACCTGCAGGAAGCGGTGCCGCAGCTCGACGACGACCGGCGCACGCGCCAGCAATCGGTCAACACCGAAGGCGCGCGCCATGCCGAACTCTCGGCCCGGCTCGAGGCGCTGAAGGCACTGCAGGAAAAGGTCAAGACCGACGGCAAGCTCGCCCCCTGGCTCGCCAAGCACGGACTCGACAGCCTGCAGGGGCTGTGGAGCCGCATCCATATCGAGCAGGGCTGGGAGAACGCACTCGAATCCGCGCTGCGCGAGCGCCTGGGCGCGCTCGAAGTCAGCCGGCTCGACATGGTCCGCGCCTTCGGCGGCGATGCGCCGCCGGCCAAGCTGGCCTTCTACACGCCGCCGTTGGCCGGCGTGCCGCAGGGTGCGGCGGCGTTGCCGCGGCTTGCGGACCTGCTGCGCCTGGGCGACGCCGGCCAGCAGGCCTTGTTGTCCGAATGGCTGCATGGCTGCTTCACCGCGGCGACGCTCGAAGAGGCGCTGTCGCAACGCGACAAGCTGCAGCCCGGCGAAGTGATCTACGTCCAGAGCGGCCACGCGGTCACGGCCCACAGCGTGAGCTTCTATGCGCCGGACTCCGAGCAGGCCGGCCTGCTGGCACGCCAACAGGAAATGGAAAACCTGGAGCGCCAGCTGCGCGCCCAGACCCTGATCGCCGACGAGTCGCGCACCGCCCTGGCACGCGCCGAGGCGGCCTACGGCGACGCCGCGCAGCGGCTGGTGACGGCCCGCCGCGAGGCCGCCGACACCCAGTCGCGCGCGCATGAATTGCAAGTCGAGACGCTGCGCCTCTCGCAGCTGGCGGAGCAGACCCGCGCCCGCAGCGAGCAGTTGTCGAACGACCTCGGCGAAGTGGTGGCCCAGCTCGAGGAACTGCAGGAAAGGCGCATCGCCGCCGAGTCGCGCTTCGAAGAGCTCGACATGCAGCTCGCCGACAGCCAGGAGCGCCACGCGCAGCTCGACGAGCGCGTGATCGAGGCCGGCCGCGCGCTCACCGCCAGCCGCGAACAGCACCGCAGCCTGGAGCGCCAGGCCCAGGAAGCGACCTTTGCGCAGCGCACGCTCGAAGCGCGCCGGGGCGAGCTGAGCCGCGCGATCGAAACCGCGACGCAGCAGACGGTGGCGCTCACCGAGGAAGACGAGCGCGCCCGCGCCGAGCTCGGCCGTTTGTCCGACGCGGCGGCGCAAGCGGGTCTGCAGGACGCGCTGTCGCTCAAGCTGGAGCGCGAGACCGCGCTGGGTGCCGCGCGCAGCCAGTATGACGACCTGACCCTGAAGCTGCGCGCCAGCGACGAGCGCCGGCTCCAGCTGGAGCGCGAGCTCGACCCGCTGCGCCAGCGCATCACCGACTTCCAGCTCAAGGAGCAGGCGGCGCGGCTGGGCTTCGAGCAGTACCAGCAACTGCTGACCGACGCCGAGGCCGATCTCGAGGCGGTCGCACTGTCGATCGAGACCGACAAGGTGCGCCTCGCCGGCCTGCAAGGCGAGATCGACCGGCTCAACCGCGAGGTGGCATCGCTCGGCGCGGTCAACCTCGCGGCGCTCGACGAACTCGCGGTGGCGAGTGAACGCAAGACCTTCCTCGATGCCCAGTCGGCCGACCTGAACGAAGCCATCGGCACCCTGGAGGACGCGATCCGCAAGATCGACGCCGAAACGCGCGACCTGCTCGGCGGCACGTTCAAGATCGTCAACGAGCACTTCAGCCGCATGTTCCCCGAGCTGTTCGGCGGCGGCAACGCCAGGCTCATGATGACCGGCGACGAGATCCTCGACTCCGGCGTGCAGGTCATGGCGCAGCCGCCGGGCAAGAAGAACCAGACCATCCACCTGCTGTCGGGCGGCGAGAAGGCCCTGACCGCGATCGCGCTGGTGTTCGCGATCTTCCAGCTCAACCCGGCGCCGTTCTGCCTGCTGGACGAAGTGGATGCGCCGCTGGACGACGCCAATACCGAGCGCTACGCCAAGCTCGTCACCGCGATGAGCCGCGAAACGCAGTTCCTCTTCATCAGCCACAACAAGATCGCGATGGAGATGGCCGAACAGCTGATCGGCGTGACCATGCAGGAGCAGGGCGTTTCGCGCATCGTGGCGGTCGACATGGAATCGGCCGTGTCGATGGTCGAGGCAGCTTGAGCGTCGAGGGTCCATGAGCAATCTCACCGTCGCCCTCGCCATCCTCGGCGGACTGGTCCTTGCCACCGTGGTCGGCTACAACACCTGGATGTCGCGCCGCAATGCGCCGCGCCAGCCCGACGCGCCGGACGTCGGACCGGTCGAGACCGAAGCCGCGCCAAAGGGCGAATTCGAACCGGTGCTGCACGTCGATCCGCACCAGGTGCCCGGCAACGAACGGCACGAGCCGCTGTTCGACCCCGACCTGCCGGCGCCGGCGGCGCTCGCCACGCCGTCGGCCGAGCGGCGCGGCGGCCTCGATCCGCTGATCGACGTCATCGCGCCGGTGTCGCTCGACGGGCTCGCCTCCGGCGATGCCGCGATCGCGGCCATGCCGTCCACCCGGCGCGCCGGCAGCAAGCCGGTGGCGGTCGAGGGCCTCAACGAATTCACCGGCGAATGGGAGCCGGCGGTCGCCGGCCAGCGCTATGGCGCCTTCCAGGTCGGCGTGCAGATGGCCAACCGCACCGGCGCGCTCAACGAGATCGAATACTCCGAGTTCGTGGTCAAGGCCCAGGCCTTCGCCGATGCGGTCAACGGCGCGCCCGAGTTCCCGGAAATGCTCGACGAAGTGGCGCGGGCGCGCGAACTTGACCAGTTCGCGAGTTCGCACGATGCCCAGCTGAGTTTCGTGCTGCGCGCGCGCCACGCGGCCTGGAGCCCCGGCTACGTGCAGCAGAACGCCTCGCGCCTCGGCTTCGTGGCCGGCATCATCCCCGGGCGCATGGTGCTGCCCGCGGGCGAGCAGGGGCTGCCCCCGATCCTGGGCCTGTCTTTCGACACCCAGGCCGCGCTGGCCGACGACCCGGCCCAATCGGCGATCCGGGAGCTGACCCTGAGCCTCGACGTGCCCCAGGTCGATCGCGGCGAGCGGCCCTTCGAGCGCATGCGCGAGTCGGCCGCAGCGCTGGCGCGCGAGATGGACGGCATCGTCACCGACAGCGACGGCCAACCGCTGCGAGAGGAAACCATGGACGTGATCGGCGTCGACCTCGAGCAGCTCTACGACACGCTCGATACGCGCGACCTGTCGGCCGGTTCGCCCCTGGCGCGCCGATTGTTCAGCTAGCCCGGAGACCCGCATGACCACGCGCCAGGATGCGGCCCGCGAAGCTGCAGCGTTGAGCGAGCAGCTGCGCCGGCACGCCCATCTCTACTACGTGCTCGATGAGCCCGAGCTTCCCGACGCCGAGTACGACAGGCTGTTCCAGCGCCTGCAGGCGCTCGAAGCCGAGTTCCCGGAGCTGCGCACGCCCGATTCGCCGACCCAGCGGGTCGGCGGCAAGGCGCTCGATGGCTTCGTCAAGGTGCAACACAAGGTGCCGATGCTCTCGATCCGCACCGAGACCGACATCAGCGCCGAAGGGGCCACGCTGTTCGACGCCCGGATCCGCAAGGAGCTCGGCCTGGGCGAGACCGATCCGCCGGTCGCCTACACGGCCGAGCTCAAGTTCGACGGGTTGGCGATCAACCTGCGCTACGTGGATGGCCTGCTGGTCCAGGCGGCGACCCGGGGCGACGGCGAGGTGGGCGAGGACGTGACCCACAACGTGCGGCTGGTCCGCGACGTGCCCGTCCAGCTCCCTGGCGACGCGCCGCCCATCCTCGAGGTTCGCGGCGAGGTCTACATGCGGCGCAAGGATTTCGAGCAGCTCAACGAGACGCAAAGGCGCCGGATCGAGAAGGGGGTCAAGGGCGAGAAGACCTTCGTCAATCCGCGCAATGCGGCCGCGGGCGCGATCCGCCAGCTCGACCCCTCCATCGCGCGCCGCCGGCCGCTGAGTTTCTTCACCTACGGCCTGGGCGAAGTCACGCCGGCGGAGCAGGGCGGGCCGCGATTCGACAGCCAGATGCAAACCCTGCAGACGCTCAAGTCGTGGGGCTTCCCGGTGGCGGAGCAGACCCGGACCTGCGCAGGCGGCGACGAGCTGGCCCGCTTCCATCGGGAAGTCGGTGCGCTGCGCGATGCCTTGCCTTACGAGATCGACGGCGTGGTCTACAAGGTCGACAGCCTGGAGCTGCAGCGGCGGCTCGGCTTCGTCTCGCGCGAGCCGCGCTGGGCGGTGGCGCACAAGTACCCGGCGCAGGAACAGCTCACCGAGGTGCTGGCGATCGAGGTGCAGGTCGGGCGCACCGGCAAGCTGACGCCGGTGGCCAAGCTGGCGCCGGTGTTCGTGGGCGGCGTGACCGTGACCAATGCCACGCTGCACAACGAGGACGAAACCCGGCGCAAGGACGTGCGCGTGGGCGACACCGTGATCGTGCGGCGCGCCGGCGACGTGATTCCCGAGGTGGTCGGTGTGCTGCCCGAGAGCGCGGCCCGGCCCGAGGCCGAGCGCGGGCCGGTCTTCACGATGCCGCACCAGTGCCCGGTCTGTGGCTCCGACGCGCTGCGCGAGGAGGGCGAGGTCGACTACCGCTGCACCGGCGGCCTGTTCTGCGCCGCGCAGCGCAAGGAGGCGATCCTGCATTTCGCCGCCCGGCGCGCGCTCGACATCGAAGGACTGGGCGACAAGCTGGTCGAGCAACTGGTCGATGCCGACCTGATCCGCACGCTGCCCGATCTCTACAAGCTCGGCTTCACGACGCTGGCCGGACTGGACCGGATGGCCGACAAGTCGGCCAACAACATCGTCGATGCGCTCGAGGCATCGAAGAAGACCACGCTGCCGCGCTTCCTGTTCGGTCTCGGCATCCGCCATGTCGGCGAGAGCACGGCCAAGGACCTGGCCAAGCATTTCGGCAAGCTCGACGCGATCATGGACGCGAGCGAAGAGCAGCTGCTGGAAGTCAACGACGTCGGCCCGGTGGTCGCGACCAGCCTGCGGACTTTCTTCGACCAGCCGCACAACCGCGAGGTGGTCGAGCAGTTGCGCGCCTGCGGCGTGCACTGGGCGGAAAGCGAGCCCGCCGCCCGCGCCCCGAGGCCGCTGGCGGGAAAGACCTTCGTGATTACGGGGACTCTTCCTACGCTGGGCCGTGACGAAGCGAAGGAAAAACTGGAAGAGGCCGGCGCCAAGGTCGCCGGTTCGGTGAGCAAGAAGACCGACTACGTGGTGGCGGGCGCCGAGGCCGGCAGCAAGCTCGACAAGGCGCGCGACCTGGGGGTGGCCGTGATCGACGAGGCGCGGATGCTCGAGATCCTGGCGCAGGGTCTTTCCTGAGTTTTTCGGCGTTTGCGCGGTCAACACACGGCGCGTGCCGGCCGTTGAACGTACGGATGACCTCAGGAGGTCCGGATGAAGCGAATTCGTTCCGTGTCAGCCGCCATCGCGGTCGGTGGCGCCGCCTTGCTGGGCGGCTGCGTCGCGCCGGGCCCGTACTACGCGGCGTCCTACCCCTACTACGGCGACGCGAGCCCGGTCGTCGTGTCGCCGTCGCTCTATGTCAACGGCTACTACGGCTGGGGTGGCTACGGCTATTACGGGTGGCCGGGGTACTACCGCGGCTACTACGGGCGCCCGGCGTACTACGGCGGCTACTACGGTGGCTACTACGGCCGGTCCGGCTACTACGGCCGGCCCGGATACTATGGGCGCCCGGGCTACTACGGCCGGGGCCGGGGCCCCGGCTAGCAGGGACCGGTCAGACGCCGCGAGCGCGGTCACCACGATAATCCCGCGATGGCCATCCGCGAAATCCTCAAGATGGGCGATCCCCGGCTGCTGCGCATCGCGCAGCCGGTCGTCGCCTTCGACACCGACGAACTGCACCTGCTGGTGCGCGACATGTTCGAGACCATGCATGCGGCCGACGGCGCGGGCCTCGCGGCGCCGCAGATCGGGGTCGACCAGCAGCTCGTGATCTTCGGCACCGACACCGTCAATCCGCGCTACCCCGACGCCCCCATCGTGCCGCGCACGGTGCTCCTCAACCCCGTCATCACGCCGATCGGCGAGGAGGAAGAAGAGGGCTGGGAAGGCTGTCTCTCGGTGCCGGGCCTGCGCGGGGTGGTGCCGCGCTTCGCCAACATCCGCTACACCGGCTTCGATCCCTACGGCGACGCGATCGACCGCACGGTGAGCGGCTTCCACGCCCGCGTGGTGCAGCACGAGGTGGACCACCTGCTGGGCAAGCTGTACCCCATGCGGGTGCGCGATTTCTCGCGCTTCGGCTTCACCGAGGTCCTGTTTCCAGGCCTCGATGCGGGCGCGGACGACTGAGTCAGTTGTACTTGCCGCTGCTGCCGCCGAGGCTGTAGCGCCCGGCGCCCAGGAAGGCCACGGCCAGCGCGACGAACAGGAACATGCCCTGCAGCTCCAGCGCCCAGCCGCCGGACTTGCCGATGACCCACAGATCCTTGAGGTGCACGAGCCAGATGGCAACGAGCATGTTGACGACCGTGATCCAGGCGGCCGGCCGCGTGTAGATGCCGACGATCAGCAGCACCGGCGCCAGGATCTCGCCCACATAGACGAGGTAGGCCAGCGCGCCCGGCAGGCCTTGGGAAGTCAGCGTGCTCGTGATGAAGCCGACCCCGTTGGTCAGTTTGGAGATGCCATGGAGCAGGATCAGGATGCCCAGCGCCAGGCGCAGGATGAGCTTGCCGGTGTCGTCGGAACGGAACATGTGAAAAACCTTTCGTTGCTAAAAACAGGCGCGATTGTGGTCGATCCGAAAGTCGATTTGGGGAATGTGCTCCGGACGGATGGTTCTTTGGCAGACTTGCATGCCGGCCCGTAAACTGCCCGCTGCCGTTATTTCGAAGAAAGAGAAGAGGACCACCGAATGAACCCACGCATCCGTCCGGCGCTTGCCGCCGTTGCCGCCACCCTGGCCCTGGTGGCCGCACCGGCCTTCGCCGGCAAGACGCTCGATGCCGTCAAGCAGCGCGGCACCGTCAAGTGCGGCGTGACCAACGGCGTCGCCGGCTTCTCGGCGCCCGATACCCAGGGCAACTGGTCGGGCCTCGACGTCGACACCTGCCGCGCGATTGCGGCCGCGGTGCTCGGCGACGGCAAGAAGGTGGAGTTCGTGCCGCTCAATTCGCAGCAGCGCTTCTCGGCGCTGCAGGCCGGCGAGATCGACATCCTGGCACGCAACACCACCTGGACGATGACCCGCGACGCCTCGCTCGGCTTCCACTTCACGACTATCACCTACTACGACGGCCAGGGCTTCCTGGTGCCGAAGAAGATCAAGGTGACCAGCGCCAAGCAGCTCAAGAACGCCACCATCTGCACCCAGTCGGGCACCACCAACGAGAAGAACGTCGCCGACTGGTTCAAGGCCCAGGGCATTCCGGTCAAGACGGTCGTGTTCGAGAGCTTCGAGGCCTCGTTCAAGGCCTTCTTCGCCGGCCGCTGCCAGGCCTTCACGACCGACACCTCGGCGCTCGCGGGACTGCGCAACAAGGAAGCGCCCAACCCCGACGACTACGTGATCCTGCCCGAGCTGATCTCCAAGGAACCGCTGGCGCCGCTGGTGCGCCGCGGCGACGACGAGTGGTTCGCGATCGCCAAGTGGGTGCCCAACGCGCTGATCGAGGCCGAGGAGTTCGGCATCACCCAAGCCAACATCGACGAGCTCAAGGCCAGCAGCAAGGACCCGGCGCAGCAGCGCCTGGTCGGCAGCGGCGACGACCTCGGCAAGCTGCTGGGCCTCGACAAGGACTGGTCCTACCGTGCCATCAAGGCGGTGGGCAACTACGGCGAGGTCTTCGAGCGCAATGTCGGTCCCAAGTCGGTGCTCAAGCTGCCGCGCGGCTCCAACAACCTGTGGAACAAGGGCGGGCTGATGTACGGATTGCCGGTGCGGTGAGCGCCGCGTCGGGCCGCTCCCGAGCAAGCCCGCACGGCAGTGCGGAGCACGGAGGTTCCCCATGAGCGGTGCACGGCCGCCCGAGCGGCGCCGTGCCGTATGGTTCGCCTGGGCCTTGCAGGCCCTGCTGATCGCGGCGATCGCGCTCGGCGTCTTCTGGCTGGTCCACCATGCGCTGGAGGTGCTGCGCAGCCGCGGCGTGCATTCCGGCTTCGATTTCCTGCTGCAGCCGGCGGGCTTCGAGATCTCCGAGGGCTGGCTCGATTTCGATGCCGGCCAGCCTTTCTGGCGTGCTTTCCTGGCCGGGCTGATCAACACCGTGCGGGCCGCCATTCCTGCCGCGGCCATTGCCGTCGCGCTCGGCACGCTGCTCGGGATCGGCCGGCTCGCGCCGCACGTGCTGGTGCGCGGCCTGTGCGGCGCCTACGTGGAGACGGTCCGCAACGTGCCGCTGCTGGTGCAGCTGCTGATGCTCTACTTCGCGCTCACGCAACTGTTGCCCGATTCGACCGAACCGCTCGAACTGCTGCCCGATGTCTGGCTCAGCAAGGGAGGGCTCTCGCTGCCCTGGCCGGTGCGGGAGGAGGGCGCGTTCTGGCCCAGCCACCTCGAATGGCCCGAGCGCGGCAGCTTCAACGTCAGCGGCGGCGCGGCGTTGAGCCCGGAATACCTCGCGGTGGTGATCGCGCTGGCGCTGTACACCGCCGCCTTCGTCGCCGAGATCGTGCGCGCCGGCATCGTCTCCGTGTCGCAGGGCCAGAAACTGGCGGCCCAGGCGCTCGGCCTTTCGCCGTGGCAGCAGCTGCGCATCGTGGTGCTGCCGCAGGCGCTGCGGGTGATCGTCCCGGCGCTCACCAACCAGTTGCTGAGCCTGACCAAGAACTCCTCGCTGGCGGTGGCGGTGGGCTATCCGGAGCTGGTCTCGATCGCCAACACCTCGCTCAACTCGACCGGCCGCGCGTTCGAGTGCATTGCCGTGATCATGGCGGTGTACCTTGGGCTGTCGCTCGTGATCTCGTGGGCCATGAACCGCTACAACGCGCGCGTCGCGCTGAGGGGATGGCGATGAGCGGGGTGGTGCGGGCGCCGACCGAGTGGCGCAAGGAGCTGTGGGGATCGCCGCTGCGCGCGGCCTTTACCCTGGGGCTCATGCTGCTGTTCATCTGGGCCGCTTTCCACGCCCTGGACTGGGCCGTGCTGCATGCCGTGTTTCGTCCGGATGCGCAGGCCTGCCGCGCCGTGCAGCACGGTGCCTGCTGGGGCGTGGTCGCCGAGAAGTGGCGGCCCATCCTGTTCGGCCGCTACCCCTACGACGACCAGTGGCGGCCGGCAGTCGCGGTCACGCTGCTGTCGCTGACCACGCTCTTGAGCGCCTGGCCGCGCAGCTGGCGCTGGTGGCTGCTGCCGCTGTGGATCGTGTCGCTGGGTTCGTTCGTGATCCTGATGCGCGGTGGCGTCTTCGGACTCGAGGGCGTGCCGACCAATCGCTGGGGCGGCCTGCCGCTGACCATCGGGCTGGCCGTGGTCGGGCTCGCGCTGGCCTTTCCGCTGGCGCTGGCACTGGCGCTCGGCCGGCGTTCGCAGTGGCCGGTGGTGCGCACGCTCTGCGCCACCTACATCGAGCTGGTGCGCGGCGTGCCGCTGATCTCCGTGCTCTTCATGGCCTCCTTCCTGCTGCCGCTGCTGTGGCCCGCCGGCTGGCAGCCCGACGTGCTGGTGCGGGTGCTGGCCGGGCTGTCGCTGTTCGTCGCCGCCTACCTGGCCGAGATCGTCCGCGGCGGCCTGCAGGCGGTGCCGCACGGCCAGATCGACGCCGCCATGGCACTGGGCTTCGGCCGCTGGCCGGTGCAGCGCGACATCGTGCTGCCGCAGGCGCTGCGGCTGGTGGTGCCGGCGTTGACCAACAGCGTGGTCGGGACCTTGAAGGACACCTCGCTGGTCACCGTGGTGGGCCTGTTCGAGCTCACCGGCGCGCTCGGCCTGGCGCTGGGCGGCGACCCGACCTGGCGGCCGTTCTACCTCGAGGGCTATCTCTTCATCGCGCTCGTGTACTGGCTGTTGTGCTTCGGTCTGGCACGCTACAGCGCCTGGCTGGAGCGGAGATTGCAAGCGGGCTAGGGCCTGTTCACCCTATTTCCGGGGATCGCGTTGCCGGGCGAAGGGGCTGGATGCAAGGCGCCCGCGCGCAGCAAGGCTGTCGCCTTGCAAGCGCGGGCAACGCCGCAGGCGGCCCCTTCGCCCGGCAACCCGAAGGGAAGGCATGCCAGGACGAGCCACTCGGCGTTGCGCTCCTCGCATGTGCCAACGCACATGCCGCGTCGCGCGCCTTGATTGGCCCGTCCTGGCAGGCCTTCGCGACCCCGGAAATAGGGTGAACAGGCCCTAGGCCGGCGCCGGGAGCGCTGGGGTCGATTCAGGACGCCAGCGCTTCCAGCAGTTCGGTCTCGATCGCCAACTGCGCCCGCTGCCCCTGCAGCTCGGGCCCGCTGATCAGGAAGGTGTCTTCGACGCGCTCGCCGAGCGTCGTGACCTTGGCCAGCTGCAGGTTCAGGTGGTGGCGCGCCAGCACCCGCGCGATCGAATAGAGCAGACCCGTCCGGTCGCTGGCCGAGATGCTGAGCAGCCAGCGCTGGGCCTTCTCGTCGGGCAGGAGGCTGATGCGCGGCTTGATCGGGAAGCTGCGCACCCGGCGCGACACCCGGCCCTTGCTCGGCGGCGGCAGCGGGCCGGCCTCGCTGAGCGTCCTGGCCAGGCCGGTCTCGACCATGCTGATGAGGTCGCGGTAGTGTTCCGGGATGAAGGTCGTCACGACCTGGAAGGTGTCGAGCGCGAAGCCGTTGCTCGCGGTGTGCACCTTGGCGTCCAGGATGCTGAAGGACGACTGGTCGAAGTAGCCGCAGATGCGCACGAACAGGTCGGGCTGGTCGGGCGTGTAGACCACCACCTGCAGCCCTTCGCCGACCGGCGACAGCCGGGCGCGCACGATCGGCGGCGCGCGCGGATCGAGCGGCACGCCCGCGTGCGGCACGTGGCGCGAGAGCTGCTTGGCGTGCCAGGCGATCTCCGAGGCGTCGTGGCGCATGAAGTAGCCGACGTCGAGCGTCTCCCACAGCGCCTTGTGGGCGTCGAAGGGCTCTGCATGCAGCGCCAGCTGCACCAGCGCCTCGCGCTTGCGGGCCTCGATTTCAGCGCCGGGATCGGGCATGCGGCCGCCCAGGGCGCGCAGGGACAGGCGATAGAGGTCCTCCAGCAGCTTGCCCTTCCAGGCATTCCAGACCCGCGGCGAGGTGCCGCGGATATCGGCGATCGTGAGCAGGTACAGGGCCGTGAGGTAGCGCTCGTTGCCCACGCGCCGGGCGAAGGCGCCGATCACCTCGGGGTCGCTCAGGTCCTGCTTCTGTGCGACCTGGCTCATGACCAGGTGCTCCGCGACCAGGAACTCGATCAGCTTGGCATCTTCGCGCGGGATCTCGTGCTGACGGCAGAAGCGTCGCACGTCGCGCGCGCCCAGCGTCGAATGGTCGCCGCCGCGGCCCTTGGCGATGTCGTGGAACAGCGCCGCGATGTAGAGGATCCAGGGCTTGTCCCAGCCGGCCGCGAGCTGCGAGCAGAACGGGTATTCGTGGGCGTGCTCGGCGATGAAGAAGCGCCGCATGTTGCGCAGCACCATCAGGATGTGCTGGTCGACCGTGTAGACGTGGAACAGGTCGTGCTGCATCTGCCCGACGATGCTTCGGAAGACCCGCAGGTAGCGCCCCAGCACCGAGGTCTGGTTCATCAGCCGCAGCGCATGCGTGATGCCGCGCGGCTCCAGCAGCATGCGCATGAAGGTCTGGTGGTTCACGCGGTCGTTGCGGAACTTGCTGTCCATCACGTGGCGCGCGTTGTAGAGCGCGCGCAGGGTGCGCGCCGACAGGCCGTTGACGCCGATGGTCTTCTGGTAGAGCAGGAAGGTCTCGAGGATCGCGTGCGGATCCTTCAGGTAGAGGTCGTCGCTCGCGACCTCGATCAGGCCGGCCTTCTCGAAGAAGCGCTCGTTGATCGGCGTCGGCTGCTCGGCCTGCGGCTGCAGTTTCTCGGCGATGTTGAGCAGCAGGATCTGGTTGAGCTGCGTGACCGCCTTGGCAGCCCAGTAGTAGCGCCGCATCAGGGCTTCGCTGGCCTTGCGTTGCGACTCGCCGATATAGCCGAAAGTGGCGGCCACCGCGGTCTGCAGGTCGAACACCAGGCGGTCCTCGCGACGATTGGCCGTGACGTGCAGGCGCGCGCGGATCAGGCTCAGCAAGGCCTCGTTGCGCTTGATCTGCTGGATCTCGAAGGCCGTGGCGAGGCCATTCTTCGCGAGCTCGTCCCAGCGGTTGCCGAAGCCTGCGGCCTTGGTCATCCAGAGGATGGTCTGGAGGTCGCGCAGGCCGCCCGGCGACTCCTTGCAGTTCGGTTCGAGGGCGTAGGGCGTGTTGTCGAACTTCTGGTGCCGGTGCCGCATCTCCTGCGACTTGGCGGTGAAGAAGGCCTGCGGGTCGATCGCCGCCAGGAAACTCTTGCGGAAGGCCGTGTAGAGCTTCTTGTCGCCGATCACCAGCCGCGATTCGAGCAGCGAGGTCTGGACCGTGACGTCCTTGGCGGACTCGGCCAGGCATTCGGAGACCGTGCGTACGCTGGAGCCGATCTCCAGGCCGGCATCCCAGCATCGGCCGATGAAGGCCTCGATGCGCGCCGGCTCGATGTCCGTCCCATGGTCTTCGGGCAGCAGCAGCAGCACGTCGACGTCGGAATACGGGAACAGCTCGCCGCGGCCGAAGCCGCCGACCGCGACCAGCGCCAGCTGGTTGCCGAAGCTGGCGTCGTCCCACAGGGCGCTCAGGGTCTCGTCGGCCAGTGCGGCGAGCTGGCGCAGCACGGTGTGGACGCTGCGCGTCGGCGCCCGCGCGCTGCGCAACTGGTCGAACAGCGCCAGCTTGTGCGTGCGATAGGCATCGCGCAATGATGGAACATCCACCATGGGAGCCTCGAGCGGGCGGCGTCGCCTCAAGCGGGGGCGTCGACGAAGGCCGGCGGCGGCGGGCTGCCGGCGGAGAGCGTCAACACCTCGTAGCCGGTCTCGGTGACCAGCACCGTGTGCTCCCACTGCGCCGACAGCGAATGGTCGCGCGTGACGATGGTCCAGCCGTCGTACTGGCCGCCCTTGGCGTCTTCCTTGATCTCGCGCTTGCCGGCGTTGATCATCGGTTCGATCGTGAAGGTCATGCCGGGCTTGAGCTCCTCGAGCGTGCCGGGCCGGCCGTAGTGCAGCACCTGCGGCTCTTCGTGGAAGCCGCGGCCGATGCCGTGGCCGCAGAACTCGCGCACCACCGAGAAGCCGTTGCTCTCGGCGAAGCGCTGGATCGCGAAGCCGATGTCGCCCAGGTGGGCGCCCGGCTTGACCTTCATGATGCCGTGCCACATCGCGTCATAGGTGAAGGCGCACAGGCGCTTGGCCGCGATCGAGGCATCGCCGACCACGAACATGCGGCTGGTGTCGCCATGCCAGCCGTCCTTGATGACCGTGATGTCGCAGTTGACGATGTCGCCCTTCTTGAGCGGCTTGTCGTTCGGGATGCCGTGGCAGACCACGTGGTTGACCGAGGTGCAGATCGACTTGGGGTAGGGCGTGCTGCTGGCTCCCATGTAGTTCAGCGGCGCCGGGATGGCGCCCTGGACCTGCGTGATGTAGTCGTGCGCCAGCTTGTCGATCTGGTTGGTGGTCACGCCGGGGAGGATGTGGGGGGTCAGGTAGTCCAGCACCTCGGAGGCGAGGCGGCACGCCACGCGCATGCCGGCCACGCCTTCGGCGTCTTTGTAGGTAATGCTCATGGCCGGAATTATCCCATCCGAGCCGTTAAAATTCAGGGTTAGCGCGGATGGCCCCAGTCAGCGGCCGCCGCCTCACTCTCATGAATCCCAACGCGGCCCTTGCGGCCGACCCGAACGTGACGCTGCCCGTGAACCCGCCTTCCCACCGTGCTGTCCATGCCGCCCCTGTGGTGAGCTTCTTCGAGGGCGGCCGCGCCCTCAGCGATTTCCGGGCCCGGCAGCTGCTGCCGCGCCTGCAGGGGGTCGAGCCGCGGATCGAGGGCCTGAGCGCTCGCTTCGTGCATCTGGTAGTCACCGACCATTCCCTCGACACGGCCGAGCAGGAGCGTTACGCGGCGCTGCTGGGCTATGGCGAGCCTTTCGTCGCGCCGGCCAAGGCCGGGCCGACGGTGGTGGTCACGCCGCGGCTGGGCACGGTGTCGCCATGGGCCTCCAAGGCCACCGACATCGCCCACAACTGCGGCCTGGCGCTGCGCCGGGTCGAGCGCGTGACTGAATACCACCTGGTGCTCAAGGCGCCGCTGCTGGGCAAGGCCCCCACCTTGGAAGGCGACAAGCTGGCCGCAGTGGCCGACCTCCTGCACGACCGCATGACCGAATCCGTGCTGGCCGGGGTCGACCAGGCTGCCGGCCTGTTCGCCGAGCTGCCGCCGCAGCCGATGGCGCAGGTCGACGTGCTGGGCGGCGGGCGCAGCGCGCTGGTGGACGCCAACAAGCGCTTCGGCCTGGCGCTGGCCGAGGACGAGATCGACTACCTGGTCGATGCGTTCACCCGCCTGGGCCGCAACCCGAGCGACGTCGAACTGATGATGTTCGCGCAGGCCAACAGCGAGCACTGCCGCCACAAGATCTTCAACGCCGACTTCGTCATCGACGGCGAGGCGCAGCCGCAGAGCCTGTTCTCGATGATCCGCAACACCGAGCGCCAGAGCCCGCAGCACACGGTGATCGCCTACGCCGACAACGCCTCGGTGATGGAGGGCACGCAGATCGAGCGCTTCGTGGCCGCCTCCGAGTCGGGCAGCTACCAGAAGCAGAGCGCTCTGAGCCACGTGCTCATGAAGGTCGAGACCCACAACCACCCGACCGCGATTTCGCCTTTCCCGGGCGCCTCGACCGGTGCCGGCGGCGAGATCCGCGACGAGGGCGCCACGGGCCGCGGCTCCAAGCCCAAGGCGGGCCTGACCGGCTTCACAGTTTCGGCGTTGTGGCCCTCCGAAGGCAGCTACGGCAAGCCCGACCACATCGCGAGCCCGCTGCAGATCATGACCGAGGGCCCGCTGGGCGGTGCCGCCTTCAACAACGAGTTCGGCCGGCCCAACCTGCTGGGCTACTTCCGCGAATACGAGCAGGCGGTCGAGAGCGACGGCGGCACGGTGCAGCGCGGCTACCACAAGCCGATCATGATCGCCGGCGGCCTCGGCAGCATCGATGCCGGGCAGACGAAGAAGATCCGCTTCCCGGCCGGCGCGCTGCTGATCCAGCTCGGCGGACCGGGCATGCGCATCGGCATGGGCGGCAGCGCCGCGAGCTCGATGGCGACCGGTGCCAACGCGGCCGAGCTCGACTTCGACTCGGTGCAGCGCGGCAACCCCGAGATCGAGCGCCGGGCGCAGGAAGTCATCAACCACTGCTGGCAGCAGGGCGCAGACAACCCGATCCTGGCCATCCACGACGTCGGCGCGGGCGGCCTGAGCAATGCCTTCCCCGAACTCACGAACGACGCCGGCCGCGGCGCGCGCTTCGACCTGCGGGCGGTGCCGCTCGAGGAGTCGGGCATGGCGCCCAAGGAGATCTGGTGCAACGAGAGCCAGGAGCGCTATGTGCTGGCGATCGCGCCGGAGTCGCTCGCGCAGTTCCAGGCCTTCTGCGAGCGCGAGCGCTGCCCGTTCTCGGTGGTCGGCGTGGCGACCGAAGAACGCCAGCTGCGGGTGGTCGACGAGGGTGCCGAGGCGCAGCCGGTCGACATGCCGATGGACGTGCTGCTGGGCAAGCCGCCCAAGATGCTGCGCGACGTCAAGACCGTGGCCCGCCGCTTCAAGCCGCTGGACCTCGACGGTGTCGAGCTGCAGAAGGCCGCGATCGAGGTGCTTTCGCACCCGACCGTGGCCTCCAAGCGCTTCCTGATCACGATCGGCGACCGCACCGTGGGTGGCCTGAGCCACCGCGACCAGATGGTCGGCCCCTGGCAGGTGCCGGTGGCCGACTGCGCCGTCACGCTGGCCGACTACCGTGGCTTCGCCGGCGAGGCGATGAGCATGGGCGAGCGCACGCCGCTGGCCGCGATCGACGCCCCGGCCTCGGGCCGCATGGCCGTGGCCGAGGCCATCACCAACCTGCTGGCGGCGCCGATCGAGCTGTCGCGCGTCAAGCTGTCGGCCAACTGGATGGCGGCCTGCGGCGAGCCCGGCGAGGACGCCGCGCTGTACGAGACCGTGAAGGCCGTGGGGCTCGAACTGTGCCCGGCGCTCGGCATCTCGATTCCGGTAGGCAAGGATTCCCTCTCGATGCGCACCCAGTGGCAGGACGAGGGCCTGCAGAAGAAGGTGACTTCGCCCGTGAGCCTGATCGTGACTGCGTTCGCCACGCTGGCCGACGTGCGCGGCACCCTGACGCCGCAGCTCGACGCCGAAGAACCCGACAGCACGCTGGTGCTGGTCGACCTGGGCCGCGGCAAGCACCGCATGGCCGGCAGCATCCTGGCGCAGACGCTGGGGCAGAGCGGCGACACGGTGCCCGACCTCGACGATCCGCAGGACCTGGTGAAGCTGGTCTCCGCGGTGAATGCGCTGCGCGCCGAAGGCAGGATCCTCGCGCTGCACGACCGCAGCGACGGTGGCTTGTTCGCCGCCGCCTGCGAGATGGCCTTCGCCGGCCATGTGGGCGTCGCGCTCAACGTCGACCTGCTGGTCACCGAGGGCGACGGCATCAGCGACAGCCGGGCCGAATACGGCGATGCCAAGAACTGGGCCGGCCAGGTCAGTGCGCGGCGCGAGGAACTCACGCTCAAGGCGCTCTTCAACGAGGAGCTGGGTCTGCTGTTGCAGGTGCGCACCGCCGAGCGCAACGAGGTCATGCAGACCTTGCGCGCCCATGGCCTGAGCGCCCACAGCCATTTCGTCGGCAAGACCCGGCCCGCCAGCTCGGCCATGGACGCGGGCAAGGGCAAGCTCGAAGTCTGGCGCGATGCCAAGGCGGTCTTCAGCGCCAGCCTCGCCGACCTGCACCAGGTCTGGGATTCCGTCAGCTGGAAGATCTGCCGCGAGCGCGACAACCCCGACTGCGCCGACGCCGAGCATGCCGCGGCCGGCGACCGCCAAGACCCGGGCGCCCACGTGCTGCTCGCGCCGGGCGTGGACGACAACGTGGCCGCGCCTTTCCTGAACCTGGCCAGGCCCAGGGTCGCGATCCTGCGCGAGCAGGGCGTCAACTCGCACGTCGAGATGGCCTATGCCTTCACCGAGGCCGGCTTCGAGGCCTACGACGTCCACATGACCGACCTGCAGACCGGCAGGGCGGACCTGGCCGACTTCAAGGGCGTGGTGGCCTGCGGTGGCTTCAGCTACGGCGACACGCTGGGCGCCGGCATCGGCTGGGCCCGCAGCATCACCTTCAATCCGAAGCTGGCGGAGCAGTTCAAGGGCTTCTTCGGCCGCGGCGACACCTTCGGCCTGGGCGTGTGCAACGGCTGCCAGATGTTCGCCGAGCTGGCCGACATCATCCCGGGGGCCGAAGCCTGGCCGCGCTTCACGACCAACCAGAGCGAGCGTTTCGAGGCCCGCCTGTCGATGGTCGAGGTGCTCGAATCGCCCAGCCTGTTCTTCGCCGGCATGGCCGGCAGCCGGATGCCGATCGCGGTGGCGCACGGCGAGGGCTACGCCAACTTCAAGCACCGCGGCGACCCGGCCAAGGCGATTGCCGCGATGCGTTTCGTCGACAACCACGGCCAGGCGACCGAGCGCTATCCGTTCAATCCCAACGGCAGCGCCGGCGGCCTGACTTCGGTGACCACCGCCGATGGCCGTTTCACGGCGCTGATGCCGCATCCGGAACGGGTGTTCCGCAACATCCAGATGAGCTGGACCTCGGGTGGCAAGAGCGAACTCAGCCCCTGGATGCGGATCTGGCGCAACGCGCGCAAGTGGGTGGGTTGAGCCCGATGCGGCGACGCTCCTTGCTGGGCGCCGGCACGCTGCTCGGCATGACGCCGCTGTCCGGTGCGTCCGAAACCTTCGGGTCGTTGAAGAAATCGCCGCGCATGCCGGTGCTCTTCGTCGGCCACGGCAGTCCGATGAACGCCATCGGCGACAACGCCTACCGCAAGAGCTGGCAGGCGCTCGGGGCCGAGTTCGGCGCGCGCTATCCCAAGCCGCAGCTCATCCTCTGCATCTCGGCGCACTGGCTGACGCGCGAAGGCTGGTATCTGACGGGCATGGCCAAACCCAGGACCATTCATGACTTCGGCGGCTTCCCGCAGGAACTGTTCGACCAGCAGTATCCGGCGCCCGGCGCACCGGATGCCGCGGCGGCGATCGCGCAAGGCGTGCGCCAGCCCCTGAACGGCACCGCCCTGGGACTCGACCGTGCCGAGTGGGGCTTCGACCACGGCACCTGGTCCGTGCTCAAGCCGATGTTCCCGCGGGCCGACATCCCGGTGGTGCAGCTCAGCATGGACTACAGCCGCCCGCCGGCCCAGCACTACCAACTCGGCCAGCAGCTGCGGGCACTTCGCGAGCGTGGCGTGCTGATCGTCGGCAGCGGCAACATCGTCCACAACTTGCGTGTCACGCGCCGCGACGCGACGGCCCGCCAGGCCTACGACTGGGCGATCGAATTCGACCGGATCGTCGGTGAGCAACTGAAGAACGGGCAACTCGCCGCGCTGCCGGACTTCAAGAACCTGGGCCCGCTCGCGGCGCAGGCGCATCCGACGCACGACCACTACCTGCCGCTGCTCTATGCCGCGGGCGCCGTCGATGCCAAGGAAGCGCCGCGCTTCTTCAACGCCGATTTCCAGTCGGCCTCGATCTCGATGCGTTCGGTCGTCTGGGGCTAGACGCAAAAAGGGCCGGCGAATGCCCGGCCCTCTTCGTGAAACACCGCGGAACCGGCTTCGCCGGGCCGCAGGTGTTGCCCCCAGCAGGGGGGTGGGCGGCTACACGAAGTGAGCCAACCTGGGGGGTTACTCCACCTTTGCCTTGGCGCGCAAGTCTTCCTGGTACTTCTGCAGGCGCTGCTGCTGCAGCTGCTGCGTGATCTGCGGCTKRACTTCYTCSAGCTTSGGCAGYTGYGCCTGGCGGAYRTCGTCGACSCGGATGATGTGGTAGCCGAACTGCGACTTGACCGGCGCGGCCGTGGTCTCGCCCTTCTTGAGCTTGATCATCGCTTCCGAGAACTCGGGCACGAAGCTCGCGGGCGCGGCCCAGTCGAGGTCGCCGCCGTTGGCGCCCGAACCCGGGTCCTTGCTCTGCTTCTTCGCGATGTCCTCGAACTTGGCGCCCTTCTTGAGGTCGGCCAGGATCTTGTTGGCCTGGTCCTCGGTCTCGACCAGGATGTGGCGGGCCTTGAATTCCTTGCCGCTGTTGGCGGCAACGAACTTGTCGTACTCGGCCTGGACGTCGGCGTCGGTCACCGCGTTGGTCTTGCGGTAGTTCTCGAACAGCTGGCGGATCAGGATCGCCTGGCGCGCGAGTTCGAGCTGGTTCTTGTAGTCGTCGGTGGCGTCGAGGCCCTGCTTCTGCGCCTCCTGCATGAAGATCTCGCGCGCGATCACTTCCTCGCGCAACTGGCCCTGCATTTCCGGCGTGACCGGCCGGCCGGCCGCGGCCAGCTGCTGGGCCAGGACGTCCATGCGTGCCTTGGGCACGGCCTTGCCATTCACGATGGCGGCGTTCTGCGCCAGGGCGGCGAACGGGATGGCGCCGACCAGGGTGGCGACCGCGACGGCCTTCAGGATGTTTGTCTTCATAGGGGGAGGGGTGTTGATCGCCGCACGACCGTGCGGGGGATGTGGATCGACGCTCTAAAGCGTCTCGATGGCAAGCGCGTGGAGGCCCTGTGCGATGAAAAGTTGCAGCGCATCATACACAAGCCGATGGCGCGCCACGCGGGGCTTGCCGGCGAACAGCGGCGAGGCGATGCGGACCCGGAAATGGGTGCCGTAGCCCTCGGCGCCGGCGCCCGCATGGCCGGCATGGGCGGCGCTCTCGTCGATCACTTCGAGTTCGGTGGGCTGCAGCACCTCGCGCAGGCGGGCTTCGAGGTCCTTGGAAGTAGGAAGGCTCATGCGGCAGGCTTGTCCGACTTGAGATGGGGCGAGATGTAAAGCCCCTGCGCGATCAGGAACACGATCGGGAAGACGTAGCCCCAGAGCTTGAAGTTGACCCAGGCCTCGGTCGTGAAGTAGGCCGCGACATAGCCGTTGAGGACCGCCATGAAAAGGCAGTAGGCGATCCAGGCGACGTTGAGCCGGCCCCAGACCAGGGTCGGCAACTCCAGTTGCGCGCCCAGCAGCATCTTGAGGAAGTTCTTCTTGAAGCCCCATAGCGCAATTGCGAGCGCGATCGCCATGGCGCCGTAGAGCACGGTCGGCTTCCACTTGATGAAGCGGTCGTCGTGCAGCACCAGCGTCAGCGAGCCGAACAGCAGGATCAGCACCAGCGTGGCCTTCTGCATCGGCTGCAGGCGGCGTTCCATGAACCAGATGATCGCCATCTGCAGCACGGTGGCGGCCATCAGCACGCCGGTCGCCATGTAGATGTCGTAGAGCTTGAAGGCGCCGAAGAACAGCAGGATCGGGAAGAAGTCGAGGAAAAGTTTCATGGTCGGGATCAGTCGGTCTTGCGCTTCTGGAAATCCAGCGAGGCCGAGTTCATGCAGTAGCGCAGACCGGTGTCGGTCGGGCCGTCGGGAAACACGTGGCCCAGATGGGCGCCGCAATTGGCGCAGACGTTCTCGGTGCGCACCATGCCGTGCGAGCGGTCGACGATGTTGCGGATTGCGCCGGGCACCGCTTCCTGGGAGAAGCTGGGCCAGCCGCAGCCGGCATCGAACTTGGTGGCGGATTCGAACAGCTTGGCGCCACAGCAGATGCAATGGTAGCTGCCGTCTTCCCAGTGGGCTTCGTACTTGCCGGTGAAAGGCCGCTCGGTGGCGGCATGCCGGGTGACCTCGAAGGCTCCGCGCTCGGCGCCCTTCTCGGCCAGCAGGGCTTTCCATTCGGCATCGGTTTTCTGGACGGGAGAAGTCATGATGAACAGCTGATTTCGATCGTGGAAGCCCAGTCGGGCGGAAAGCCGGCGTAGTCGTCGTGGCCGGCGTGTTCTTCAAATGGGGTTTCGAGCAGCCTCAGCAAGGTGGCGACGCCTTCGAAGTTCTTTTCCTGGGCCGCTTCGATCGCCTGCTGGCCCAGGTGGTTCCGCAACACGAACTTGGGATTGCTCCCGAGCATCCGGCCGGCCGCCTCGGCCGCCGGCGTTGCGGCGCGGCGCTCCGAGTACGCCTGCAGCCAGGCGTCGAAGCCCGCGCGGTCGATGAACAGGTCGCGCACCGGCTCGGGATTGTCGCCTGCCACGGCGTTGGACAGCCGGCGCCAGAAGATCGTGTAGTCGACCTTCTCCTGCGCCAGCAGCTTGAGCACGCCCTCGATCAGCGCCCGGTCGCCGTCGGCCGCGTCGGCCAGGCCGAGCTTGGTCCGCATGCGGGCTTCGAAGGTGTCCGGGAACACGGTCTTGTACGACTCCAGCGCCGCGACCGCGACCTCCTGGTCGCCGATCAGCGGCAGCAGCGCCTGTGCCAGGCAGAACAGGTTCCAGTAGGCGACGTTGGGCTGCTGGTTGAAGGCGTAGCGACCGGCCGTGTCGCTGTGGTTGCAGATGTGGCGCGGGTCGAAGCCGTCGAGGAACTGGAACGGCCCGTAGTCGATCGTGAGGCCGAGGATGCTCATGTTGTCGGTGTTCATCACGCCGTGGCAGAAGCCGATGGCCTGCCACTGCGCGAGCAGGGTGGCGGTTCGCTCGCTGACCGCCTCGAGCAGCG
The DNA here is from genome assembly GCF_052114385.1 of Variovorax sp. M-6. Taxonomy (NCBI): domain Bacteria; kingdom Pseudomonadati; phylum Pseudomonadota; class Betaproteobacteria; order Burkholderiales; family Comamonadaceae; genus Variovorax; species Variovorax sp. M-6. The sequence goes on from NZ_JBFREQ010000006.1 coordinate 160,213, forward strand.
CGGCATAGGCGTTGCCGTTGAAGCGCGACGTCGTGCGGCAGGCCGGGTAATAGCGGTCGATGACGTAGTCGGCCAGGGCGCGCAGTTCGTCGTCGCGCTGGTTGGCGGCGAAATGCTCGAAATGGCCGAAGCGGACGAAGCTCGGCGCGACGCGGGTCACGACCGCGGCGGTTTCCAGTTCTTCGCGCCGCACCCGGGCGTCCGAGCCGGTCACGCACAGGGCGCGCGTGGTCGGGATGCCCAGCCCGTGCATCGCCTCGCTGCAGACGAACTCGCGAATGCTGGAGCGCAGCACGGCGCGGCCGTCGGCCATGCGGGAGTAGGGCGTCAGGCCGGCCCCCTTGAGTTGCACTTCCTGTCCACCGGCGGTTTCGCCGAGCAGGATGGCGCGGCCGTCACCGAGCTGGCCGGCCCAGACGCCGAACTGGTGGCCGCTGTAGACGCTGGCCAGCGGGCGGGTGCCGGCGATTGGCAGATTGCCGGTAAAGGCGGCCAGGCCTTCGTCGGAATGCAGCCAGGAGGCGTCCAGGCCGAGCTCGCGCGCCAGGCCTTCGCTGCGGCCGACCCAGTAGGGATCGGGCAAAGGGCGGGGCTGGAGTTCGGTATAGAAGGCGGGGCCCAGCGCCGAAAAGCCCGGGGCCCAGCGCAGACCCAGGTCGACCAGGTCCGCTTCGTCTGCAAGCATGCTCATGGGGGGATTGTCCCGCAGCGGGCGAGACCCCGGGCCGCAGGGGCCATCCCGATGCCGGGCCCAGGCGAACTCAGAGGCCGGCCGGCACCGTCGTTCCCGGCACCTCGCCGCTCTCCCACAGCTGCGCCCGGTATTGCGCCGGCGGCAGCCCGAACCAGCGCTTGCAGGCGCGAAAGAAGTTGCTGCTGTCGACGAAGCCGAGCAGGTCGGCGACATCGGTGAGCGTGTGGCGCCGGTCGGCCAGGTACTTCTGCGCCAGTTCGCGGCGGGTGTGGTCGAGCAGGGCCTGGTAGGAGCTCGCCTCGGCCTGCAGGCGGCGCTGCAACGTGCGCTCGGCGACGCCGAGACCGGCCGCCACGTCCTGGCGGCGCGGCTCGCCGCCGGGCAGCCGGCGAATGATCTCGGCGCAGACCCGGCGGCTCATGGTGCTGTCGGCCAGCTGGGTCAGTTGCTCGTCGAGCAGGCGCTCGTGCAAGGCCGCCAGCACCGGATGCTGCGTAGGGATCGGCGCGCGCATGTCGGCGCCGGCGATCAGCAGCCGGTTGGACTCGGCGCCGAAGCGCAGGGGGGCGCCGAAGGCCGCGCGATGCGGCGCGTCGTTCGGCGGCGGCGCGAAGACGAACTCGACCGCCAGCGGCCGCAGTTCGCGTCGCGTGAGCCAGCCGCACAGCATCAGCATGGTCAGCATTCCGTACTCGACGCGCTGGCGCGGCACCGGCTGGCAGTTGCCGACATGGCCGATCACCAGCCAGTGGCCGCGGGCATCGGTCTCGAGCTCGAAGGTGGCGGCATCCGAGACCACCGCCAGGTAGCGCGCCAGGCGCTCGAGGCCGGTCAGCAGATTCGGGCTGCAGGTCAATGCGTGGCCCAGCGTGTCGAGGTTGCCGTGGCGCGCGGCGAGTTCGCGCGAGAGGCCCAGCGTCGACTTGCCGGAGCGGGCCACGGCCAGCCGCCAGAGCTGGCTGATGTCGTCGGCCGAGAAGCGACTTTCGGACTGATCGATCCTGGCGGCGTCGAAGCCGGTGTCGCGCAGCAGGGCCGGAACGTCCAGGCCCTCGGCCGCGAACATGTCGAGCACGCCGCGCAGCCAGGCGCCCGAGCTGGTGCGCGGCGGGGCGGCGGGCGGGGCAGGGTGCACGAAATCGGGCGTTGGCGTCTCTGAAGTCACTGGTTTGGCGCGCTTGCGATAGCAGGCATTGGGTGGGTCGTTCCTAGAATTTTTCAGGGCTGCGAAGAACCAGCGAAGTATCGATGCCAGCCCTGGCAGAACGCATTCCGAATAACCCGATGAGGAGACAAGACATGACCACGACAACCCGGAAATGGGGCGCGGGAATGGTGCTACTGTGCACCATGATCACAGGCTGCGGCGGATCGTCCGATCCCTCCTTCCCTCTGCTGCCGACCGCGGCCAGCACCCCGGCCACGCCGCCCGCGGCGGCGGTGCCGCAGACGCCGGCGCAGGACGCACCCACGTTGCGCCAGACCGCCCAAGGCAAGGTCGAGGGCGTCGACGACAGCACCCGGTCGGGCACGTGGTGGTGGAAGGGCCTGCCGTTCGCCCAGCCGCCGGTCGGCGCGCTGCGCTGGCGCGCCCCGGCCGAGCCCGAAGCCTGGACCGGCGTGCGCCCGGCCAAGCAGTTCGGCAATCCCTGCCTGCAGATCGGCCGCATCTACGGCCCGGGCGCCAACAACACCTACGACGCCACGATCGCCAGCACGCTGAACACGCCGGTGGGCAGCGAGGACTGCCTGACGCTCAACATCTGGCGTCCGTCGACGACCGACGAGAAGCTGCCGGTGATGCTGTTCATCCACGGCGGCAGCAACATCTCGGGCTTTACCGCCGACCCGGTCTACGACGGCGCGAACCTGGCGAAGAAGGCCAACGCGGTGGTCGTCACGGCCAATTACCGCCTGGGCGTGCTCGGCTTCCTGAATGTGCCGCAACTGCACGTCGGCGGCAGCGAGGGCGACGACTCCGGCAACTTCGCGCTGCTCGACAACCTGGCGGCGCTGCGCTACATCCAGAAGAACATCGCGGGCTTCGGCGGCGATGCGGGCAATGTCACGGTGATGGGACAGTCGGCCGGCGCGATCAATTTGCTGGCGCTGATGGCTTCGCCGATGTCGAAGGGGTTGTTCCACAAGGCGATGCCGTTGTCCGGCGGCATCTCGCTGGCCACCAACCTGCCGCCCAACACCCTGCCGACGCTGAACCCGGCTTCGACCTACCTCGCGCAGGGCAAGGGCCTGCTGCTGAACCTGCTGGTGGCGGACGGCAAGGCGGCCGACCTGGCGGGCGCCGCGACCTACGCGGCCGGCCTGAGCAACGTGCAGGTCGCCGACTACCTGCGTGCCAAGGACGCCAAGACCATTCTCAGCACGGTGCTGGCCAAGGGCCTGACGGGCTCCGGCCCGATTCCTGACGGCGCGGTGCTGCCGGTCGATCCGATCGCGGCGATCGCGGCCGGCCAGTACCTGAAGGTGCCGACGGTGGTGGGTATGACGCGCGACGAGGGCAAGCTGTTCACGCCCTTCCTGCCGCTCGTCGGCGGCACCAAGGTGGGCTTCAAGATCGACGATGCGACGCGCTTCACGATGATGCAGAACTTCAATCCGGATGCGGCCCCCACGCTGACCTCCGCCGACATCATCGATCCGGTCTACCTGCCGGTGACTGCGGTCTCGGGCTACGACGCCATGACCGCGCGGATCACCAACGCCTTCATGGTGCCGAGCCGCAACAACCTGCTCGACACGATGAAGACCCAGCAGTCGAACGTCTGGCACTACCAGTTCGACTGGGCCCAGCAGCCGGCGCCGTGGAACGAGGTCTATGGCGCCGCGCATGCCTTCGACCTGGGCTTTGTGTTCGGCAACTTCGGCCCGTCGCTGTTCTCGAACGCGACCAACAGCGCGGCCAATCGGCCAGGCCGGGTGGCGTTGTCGGAAGCGATGATGGGCAGCATCGCCGCCTTCATGCGCAATGGCGATCCCAACACCGGCGCGCTGGGCACCACCTGGGCGCCATGGCCGTCGAAGCTGAAGTTCGACGCCACCCAGACCGCGTTGCAGATCACGACGCAGTGAGTGAACGCCTGATGCGGATTTCGGTGCGCCGTTCGAGGCGCACCGAGGCGAGGGCCGGCACACGGTCCGAAGCAGCAGGAAGTGAAATTACTGGACGAATGTCCTGAAAATATCTAGAGTGCCGTGATGCTCGCGATGTGAGCGGCCTCGTTCCGTATTCCCTGGAGACAAAGTTGATGAAGACATCCGCGCAGTTGACGTGCTGGCGAACGGCTGCACGCCTGGACGCGATCGCCGATTGATCGGCAAGGCCGCCGCGCGCATGCTCAAAGAAGAATGAACGACATCAAGCGGGAGACTTCGGCGTGAACGCGTTCGCGATCGATCTGCTTGGGCGTCAGCGTGGCCTTGAAGAGCAACTGGTGGATCATCCCCAGCATCAGCGACGCGTCGGTCGTGGCGTGGGCCCCCGAAAAGCGGTGGACCAGGCTCTCGAGTCCCTTGAGCAGCATGCCGCGATAGGCCTCGATATGCCGACGGATCGGCGGGTCGGCGCGGTAGATGTACAGAAAGTTGAGTTCGACTGCCACGCCGACCGAGTGTTCGGACGCCTGCCGAACGATGAAGTCGGTGAGGCGTTGCGACAGCAGCCTGTGCAGCGTTCGACGCGCGTTGTCGGACAGCGGCCAATTCGCGGTGTGGCGCTCCACCAGTGCATTGAGTTCCTGGAGGTGCAGGACGTTGTCCTGCGCGGCCAGCGTCGTGAAGTGAATGAAGGCTTGCTCGAGCAGATCGGGCAGGCTCGAGAAGAAATACGTGGTCAGCGACTTGGGCACACCCGCCTCGGCCGCGATCGAGCGATGGGTGACGGAGTGGATCCCCTGTTTGGCAATCGACACGAGAGCTGCGTCCAGCAGCAGCTTTTTCGATTGCTCCCCCTTGGCGCTCTTGCTGCGTTTGCGCTCGAGGGCAGAATCCGCCGCGGTCGCGCGCGTGCTTTTGGCTTTTTTAGGGGGTGCAGTGCGGGTTTCTGTCATTGTGCGATGGGCCGAAGATTGCGTGAATCGTCGTTGTCCGCAAGATTATTGAAGTCTATTTGAAGGAGCCTGTAGATGCTGGGTTTGATGCAAGACCAACCGCTTTTGATCTCGTCGCTGATCGAGTTCGCCGAGCGCCACCACGGAGACGCCGAAATCGTCTCGCGCCGGGTCGAGGGCGATGTCCATCGCACGACATGGGGTCGGATTGCGGCGCGTTCGCGCCAGGTCGCCAATGCGCTGGACGACGAGAAGCTTCAGTTCAGCGATCGCGTTGCGACGCTGGCCTGGAACGGCTATCGCCACCTGGAGCTGTACTACGGAGTGAGCGGCAGCGGGCGCGTGCTGCACACGATCAACCCGCGCTTGCACCCGGACCAGATCGCCTGGATCGCCAACCATGCCGAAGACCAGATCCTGTGCTTCGACCTCTCGTTCCTGCCGCTGGTGCAGGCGGTCCACGCCAAGTGCACCACGATCCGAAAATGGATTGCACTTTGCGATGCCGACAAGCTGCCGGCGGACAGCGGCGTGCCCAACCTGGTGAGCTACGAAACCTGGATGGGACAACGCTCCGACGTGTACCCGTGGCCGAGCTTCGACGAGAACTCGGCCTCCAGCATGTGCTACACGAGCGGCACCACGGGCAACCCCAAGGCCGCGCTCTACAGCCACCGCTCGACGCTGCTCCACGCCTATGCCGCGGCCCTGCCGGACGTCATGTGCATCTCGGCGCGCGACTCGGTACTGCCGGTGGTGCCGATGTTCCACGTCAACGCCTGGGGCATCCCGTATTCGGCCGCGCTGGTCGGCGCCAAGCTGGTGTTCCCGGGGCCGGCACTCGACGGCAAATCGGTCTACGAGCTGATCGAATCCGAGAAGGTCACTTTTGCCGCCGGCGTGCCCACCGTCTGGCAGATGCTGCTGGGGCACTTGCAGGCCAACGGCCTGAAGTTCTCGACCCTGAAGCGCACCGTGATCGGCGGCTCGGCCTGCCCGCCGGCCATGATCGACGCCTTCCAGCAGCTCTATGGCGTGGACGTCCTGCATGCCTGGGGCATGACCGAGATGTCGCCGCTGGGCACCTTGTGCACCCTCAAGAACAAGCATCTCGTGCAAACGCCCGAGCAGCAGACCGCGATCCGCATGAAGCAGGGCCGCGCGATCTTCGGGGTCGACATGAAGATCGTCGACGGCAACGGCGAGGAACTGCCCTGGGACGGCAAGGCCCCTGGCGACCTGCTGGTCAAGGGGCCGTGGGTGGTCAAGGAGTACTTCAAGGCCGAGGGCGGTGACCCGCTGGTTCCCGATGCGCAGGGCCGCGGCTGGTTCCCGACCGGCGACGTCGCCACCATCGATGCCGACGGCTTCCTGCAGATCACCGACCGCAGCAAGGACGTGATCAAGTCGGGCGGCGAGTGGATCAGCTCGATCGACATCGAGAACATCGCGGTCGCGCATCCGGCGATCGCGATGGCGGCCTGCATCGGCGTGGCGCATCCCAAGTGGGACGAGCGGCCGATCGTCGTCGTGGTGAAGAAGCCGGGCGCAGAAGTCACGCGCGACGAGCTGATCGCCTTCTACCAGGGCAAGACGGCCAAGTGGCAGATCCCGGACGACGTGGTGTTCGTGGAAGCGATTCCGATCGGCGCCACCGGCAAGATTCTCAAGACCCGTTTGCGCGAACAACTGCGCGACTACAAGCTGCCGGGGGTTTGAAACGAGACAAATCCTACCGCTGAGTAGCACCAACCGAAGGGATGCTGTCGCATGGGTGATAAAAACCGCCCCGGCAGCGTCTTCCTTACGGGCATTCCCTGACGGGCGGGTCCCCAAAGACTTGTAATCTCGCCCAGCCCTTGACAGCTTGACCTAGGAGACACAGATTGAAATTCGCTCTGAAAATCGCCACCGCCGCCGTCCTCGCGGCCACTGCCACCGGCGCCCTTGCCCAGAAGGGCGAGACCGTCAAGATCGCATGGCTCGATCCGCTGTCGGGCCTGATGGCAGCCGTCGGCACCAACCAGCTCAAGACCTTCCAGTTCCTGACCGAGGAGTTCAACAAGAAGAACGCGGCCGGGGTCAAGTTCGAGATCATCGGCATCGACAACAAGCTGAGCCCGCAGGAAACCACCAGCGCCCTGCGCTCGGCCATGGACCAGGGCGCGCGCTACGTGGTGCAGGGCAACGGCTCCGGGCCGGCGCTGGCCATCATCGACGCGCTCGAGAAGAACAACGCCCGCAACCCGGGCAAGGAAGTGCTCTACCTGAACTACGCGGCGGTCGATCCCGACCTGACCAACAGCAAGTGCAGCTACTGGCACTTCCGGCTTGACGCCGACACCTCCATGAAGATGGAAGCGCTGACCACCTACATGAAGGATCAGGCGGACGTCAAGAAGGTCTACCTGCTCAACCAGAACTACTCGCACGGCGTGCAGGTGGCCAAGTACGCCAAGGAAAACCTGGCGCGCAAGCGGCCCGACGTGCAGATCGTCGGCGAGGACCTGCACCCGCTGGCGCAGGTGCGCGATTTCTCGCCCTACATCGCCAAGATCAAGGCTTCGGGCGCCGACACCGTGATCACCGGCAACTGGGGCTCCGACCTCGCGCTGCTGATCAAGGCGGCCAACGACGCCGGCCTCAACAACGTCAAGTTCTACACCTACTACGGCACCGTCAGCGGCACGCCGACCGCCATGGGCGCGGCCTCGGCCGGCAAGGTCTACATGGTCGGCTACGGCCACTACAACATGGGCGGCGAGATCGAGCGGCTGGGCAAGGAGTTCACCAAGAAGTTCAAGGAAGACCTCTACACCTCGGCGGCCTACACCTCGCTGCAGATGCTGGTCGACGGCTTCGTCAAGGCCAAGTCGACCGAGCCGCTCAAGGTGGCGGCGGCGCTGGAAGGCATGCGCTTCAAGAGCTTCAACGGCGACGTCGAGATGCGCAAGGCCGATCACCAGCTGCAGCAGGGCCTGTACGTGTCGAAGTGGGAGAAGGCCGGAGGCAAGTTCCCGGTCGATGCCGAGTCGACCGGCTACACCTTCGTGCCGGTCAAGTATTACGAGTCCTATGTGGCCAGTACCCCGACCACCTGCGAGATGAAGCGGCCCAGCCCCTGATCTCCCTCTGACTGGTCGAGGCCCGACTTCAACACTCGGGCCTTTTTCTTTTCTACGTGACCCCGAGGACCGATGAACGTCGAATTTTTCGTCATCTCGCTGCTCAACGGCGTGAGCTACGGCTTGCTGTTGTTCATGCTGAGCTCTGGCCTTACGCTGATTTTCAGCATGATGGGTGTGCTCAACTTCGCGCACACCAGTTTCTACATGCTGGGGGCCTACGTGGCCTACACGCTGTCCGGCATCATCGGCTTCTGGCCGGCGCTGTTCATCGCGCCGCTGCTGGTGGGCGCTTTGGGCGCCGGCTTCGAGCGCTACAGCCTGCGGCGGGTCCACAAGTTCGGCCACGTGCCCGAACTGCTGGTGACCTTCGGCCTTTCGTTCCTGATCCTCGAGCTGGTCCAGCTCGTCTGGGGGCGTTCCACGGTGCCCTATGGCCTTCCGACGCAATTGCAGGGGCCGCTGTTCACGCTGTTCGGCACCCAGTTCCCGAAGTCGCGCTCCTTCATCATGCTGGTGGCGCTGCTGATGCTGCTGTCGGTGTGGCTGCTGCTGACGCGCACCCGGATCGGCCTCGTGATCCAGGCCGCGCTCAAGCATCCCGAGATGGTCGAGGCGCTCGGCCACAACGTGCCCCGGGTCTTCATGCTGGTGTTCGGCGGCGGTGCCGCGCTGGCCGGTCTGGCCGGCGTGGTGGGCGGCAACACCTATGTGACCGAGCCGGCGATGGCCGCCTCGGTGGGCTCGATCATCTTCGTGGTGGTGGTGGTCGGCGGGCTGGGCTCGCTCGCGGGCGCCTTCCTGGCGTCGCTGCTGATCGGCATCATCCAGACCTTCGCGGTGGCGATGGACCAGTCGATGGCCAGCGGCCTGCAGGCGCTCGGCGTCGCGGTGAACGAAGGCACCTTCGGCTACCCGCTGCTCAAGCTCACGATCTCGCAGGTGGCGCCGATCCTTCCCTATCTTTTCCTTGTTCTCATCCTGATCTTGAGGCCCAAGGGCCTGCTCGGCACGCGGGAGGATTGACATGAGTGCCACGCCAAGCATGACCACGCAGTACTACCGCTTCAAGCCCCTGAACCTCGGGCGCTTCTTCATCTGGTCGCTGTTCGCGATCGTCCTGATCGTCGCGCCGATGGTCTTCAAGACCAGCCTGGCGCTCACGATGCTTTCGCAGATGGGCTATCTCATCATCATCTGCCTGAGCTACAACATCCTGCTCGGGCAGGGCGGCATGCTGAGCTTCGGGCATGCGGTCTACGTCGGGCTCGGCTCCTTCATCGCGATCCACGCGATGAACCTGGCGGGCAAGGGCGGCTGGCCGATCCCGCTGGTGCTGATCCCGTTGGTGGGCGGCCTGGCCGGCATGTTCTTCGCGATCGTGCTGGGCTTCGTGACGACCAAGAAGTCGGGCACCACCTTCGCAATGATCACGCTCGGCATCGGCGAACTGGTGGCCTCCATGGCGCTGATGTTTCCGGGCTTTTTCGGCGGCGAGGGCGGCATCACGACCGACCGCGTCTACGGCAAGCCCTTCTTCGGCATCAGCTTCGGGCCCCAGATCCAGGTCTACTACCTGATCGCGGTGTACTGCTTCGTCTGCACCGCGCTGATGTACGCCTTCACGGGCACGCCGCTCGGGCGCATGCTGAACGCGGTGCGCGACAACCCGGAGCGGGTCGAGTTCATCGGCTACAACACGCAGCGGGTGCGCTACTTCGCTTTCATCGTCGCCGGCTTCTTCGCCGGCATCGGCGGCGGGCTGGCGGCGATCAACTTCGAGATCGTCAATGCGGCCGACAGCCTCAACGCCCTGCGCTCGGGCAGCTACCTGCTGTTCACCTTCCTGGGCGGGGCGATCTTCTTCTTCGGGCCGATCATCGGCGCGGTGCTGCTGGTGTTCGCCGCGGTGCTGCTGTCGGAGCTCTCCAAGGCCTGGCAGCTCTACTTCGGGCTGGTCTTCGTCTTCATGGTGATGTTCGCGCCGGGCGGCATCGCCAGCCTGGTGATGATGAACCTGCGGGTCGCGAAGTTCGGCAAGTTCAAGCAGTTCTGGCCGCTCTACGGCGGCCTGGCGGTGGCGATCATCCCGGTGGTGATCGGCGCCGCCGCGCTCATCGAAATGATCTATCACATCCAGCTCAACTCGGCCCTTGGGCCGAACCTCCCGTTCATGGGCGTCTCGCTCGACACCTCGGGCGTCGCCAGCTGGTTCGGCGCGGCGCTGATCATGGCCGTCGGCCTGGCGGTGCTGGAAGTCGTGCGGCGGCGCTTCGTGCGGGCGTGGGGTACCGCGCAGGAGCAGATCGAGGCCGAGATCAAGCGGAGGGAGACGGCATGAGCGCAGCGCAGAACCGCTTCAAGCAAGCTCGCACCCCCTTGGGGGGCAGCGAGGACACGGCAGTGCCGAGCGTGGGGGCCCTATGAGCCACGCACTTGAACTCAAAGCCTTGCGCAAGAATTTCGGCAAGACCGAGATCATCCGCGGCGTCGATCTCGCGGTCCAGGCCGGCGAGCGGATCGCGATCATCGGACCGAACGGCGCCGGCAAGTCGACGCTCTTCAACCTGATCAGCGGGCGGCTCGCGCCCAGCAGCGGCGAGGTGCTGCTCAACGGCCAGCGCATCGACGGCAAGAAGCCCTTCGAGATCAACCGGCTGGGCCTGTCGCGCAGCTTCCAGATCACCAACATCTTCCCGAAGCTCAGCGTCTTCGAGAACCTGCGCTGCGGCGTGCTGTGGAGCCTGGGCTATCGCTACAGCTTCCTGCGCTTCCTGTCGAATCTCCACGACGCCAACGAGCGCACCGAGGAACTGATTCATCAGGTGGGGCTGGACCGCAAGCGCGACGTGCAGGCGGTGAACCTGACCTATGCCGAGCAGCGTGCGCTGGAGATCGGCGTCACCATCGCCGGCGGCGCGGGCGTGATCCTGCTCGACGAGCCGACGGCCGGGATGAGCAAGACCGAGACCTCGCACTTCATCGCGCTGATCAAGCAGGTCACGGTCGGCAAGACGCTGCTCACCGTGGAGCACGACATGGGCGTGGTGTTCGGCCTGGCCGACAAGATCGCGGTGGTGGTCTACGGCGAGGTGATCGCCTTCGACACGCCGGCGGCGGTGCGCGCCAATGCGCGCGTGCAGGAAGCCTATCTGGGGTCGTCGGTGGCCGATGCGCAGGGCGGGGGACACTGAAATGCTCAAACTCCAAGACATCCACGCCTATTACGGCAAGAGCCATGTGTTGCATGGTGTTTCGTTCGACGTCGGTCCCGGCGAGATCGTCGCGCTGCTGGGGCGCAACGGCTCCGGCCGTTCGACCACGGCCAAGGCCATCATGGGGCTGGTGCATGCCGAAGGCACGCTGCGCTGGAAAGAGAAGGACATCCTGCGCCGCAAGGCCTACGAGGTCGCCCATATGGGCATCGGCTACGTGCCCGAGAACCGCGACATCTTCCCCAAGCTGACGGTGCACCAGAACCTGCTGCTGGGGCAGAAGGGCAACGGAAAGGGCAGCCGCTGGCAGTTCGACGACATGTATGGCATGTTCCCGCGGCTCAAGGAGCGCCAGCACACCGAGGCCGGCGTGCTCTCGGGCGGCGAGCAGCAGATGCTGACGCTGTGCCGCACGCTGATGGGCGATCCCGACCTGATCATCATCGACGAGCCGACCGAAGGGCTGGCGCCGAAGATCGTGGAGTTGGTCGGCCAGTACCTGCGCACCCTCAAGGACAAGGGCATCTCGGTGCTGCTGATCGAGCAGAAGCTGACGATCGCCATGCAGATTTCCGACCGCGCGCTGGTGATGGGGCACGGCAGCATCGTGTTCGACGGCACGCCCGACAGCCTGCGGGCGGACGCCTCTACCCGGAAAGAGTGGCTGGAGGTTTAATCGCCTCTGGCCGCCTTGTCCCGGCAGCGACTTGGCCCGGTTGCCCAGCCGCTCGAAACGCCTAGAATTCGATAAAAAAAGAACACTCGTGCTTTTTATGTGCGAGGCTCCCGGCGCCTGATCCGCGCCGTGCCCTCGAACCGTTTTTTTCGATCCTCTCCCATCCCAAAGGAACGCAGCATGACGGCTGAATACAAAGTGCTCGGCGACGTCGCCGTGATCACCCTGACCAATCCCCCGGTCAATGGCCTCGGTTTCTCGACGCGCATCGGCATCACCGACGGGCTCTCCAAGGCCATCGACGACCCGGCCGTCAAGTCGATCGTCATCACGGGTGCGGGCAAGGCCTTCTCCGGCGGCGCCGATATCAAGGAGTTCGGCACGCCCAAGGCGCTGCAGGAGCCCAACCTGCTGAGCGTCATCCTCGCGCTCGAGGCGTCGACCAAACCGATCGTCGCGGCGATCCACTCGGTGTGCATGGGCGGCGGCCTCGAACTGGCCCTGGGCTGTCACTACCGCGTGGCCGCGCCCGGCACCAGCGTTGCGCTGCCCGAAGTCAAGCTGGGCCTCCTGCCCGGCGCCGGCGGCACGCAGCGCCTGCCGCGCGTCCTCGGCGTCGAGACCGCGCTCAACATGATCGTCAGCGGCGAGGCCGTGAAGAGCGAGATGCTCGCCTCGCTGCCGGGCCAGAAGCTGTTCGACAAGCTCGCGGCATCGCCCGAGTCGGTGTTCGACGAAGCGGTGGAGTTCGCCAAGTCGGTGGCCGGCAAGACCGGCGATGCGTTGCCGCTGGTGCGCAACCTGCCGTGCAAGCATCCGCAGGGCGACGCCTATTTCCAGTTCGCCAAGAACATGGTCGGCGGCATGTCGAAGAACTACCCGGCGCCGCTCAAGTGCGTCGATGCCGTCCAGGCCGCCACCAGGATGAAGTTCGACGACGGCATGGCCGAGGAGCGCCGTCTCTTCACCGCGCTGATGTTCACGCCCGAATCGGCGGCGCTGCGCCACCTGTTCATGGCCGAGCGCGCGGCTTCGCGCATTCCCGACGTCGCCGACGACACGCCCCAGCGCGCCATCAAGGCGGTCGGCGTGATCGGCGCCGGCACCATGGGCGGCGGCATCTCGATGAACTTCCTGAACGCGGGCATCCCGGTCAAGATCCTCGAGATGAAGCAGGAAGCGCTCGACCGCGGCATCGCCACCATCAAGAAGAACTACGAGGCGCAGGTCAAGAAAGGCAAGCTCAAGCAGGACAAGTACGAGCAGCGCATGGCGCTCCTTAGCACCACGCTGAGCTACGACGACCTGAAGGACGCCGACCTGATCATCGAAGCCGTGTTCGAGGAACTGGGCGTCAAGGAGGCGGTGTTCAAGGAACTCGACCGCGTCGCCAAGCCCGGCGCCATCCTGGCCTCGAACACCTCGACGCTCGACGTCGACAAGATCGCCGCCTTCACGAAGCGTCCGCAGGACGTGGTCGGCATGCACTTCTTCAGCCCGGCCAACGTGATGAAGCTGCTCGAGGTGGTGCGCGGCAAGCAGACCGCCAAGGACGTGCTCGCCACCGTGATGGCCATCGGCAAGAAGATCAAGAAGACCGCGGTGGTCTCGGGCGTCTGCGACGGCTTCATCGGCAACCGCATGATCGAGCAGTACTCGCGCCAGGCGGGCTTCCTGCTCGACGAGGGCGCGACGCCGCAGCAAGTGGACAAGGCGATCGAGAAGTTCGGCTTCGCGATGGGCCCGTTCCGCATGGGCGACCTGGCCGGCAACGACATCGGCTGGGCGATCCGCAAGCGCCGCGCGACCGAAGTCGCCGACATGAAGTACAGCCGCACGGCCGACAAGCTTTGCGAACTGGGCCGCTTCGGCCAGAAGACCGGGGCAGGGTGGTACGACTACCAGGCCGGCAAGCGCGATGCGATTCCGTCGGAGCTGGTCAACAAGATGATCGAGGACCACCGCAGGGAACTGGACATCACGCCGCGCAAGATCTCCGACGAGGAAATCGTGCAGCGCCTGGTGTATGCACTGGTCAACGAAGGCGCCCACATCCTCGAGGACGGCATTGCCTCCAAGTCGGGCGACATCGACATGGTCTACCTCACGGGCTACGGATTCCCGATCTGGCGCGGCGGCCCGATGCACTACGCGTCGCAGGTCGGCCTCTACAACGTGGCCGAGGCCATGAAGCGCTTCGCGAAGAATCCGCGCGATGACGCGAGCTTCTGGCAGCCGGCGCCGCTGATCCGCAAGCTGGTGGCCGAAGGCAAGAGCTTCAGCTGAAGAGGGAACGAGACCGCCCCATGGTGAAACGCGTCTTCCTGGCGCTGCTTCTGGTGCTCGTGGCACTGGCGGCGGCCGTAGCGGTCAATACCTGGCGCACGCCGTCGCGGCAGCTCGCCGTGGCGCCAGCGCCCAAGCTGGCGGTCGACGTGCAGGCCGCAGCCAGACGGCTGGCCGGCGCGATCCCGTTCCGGACGGTGTCCAGCCTCGACAATCCGAGCGGCAACGACGCCGAGTTCGACAAGCTCCACGCCTACCTGGCCGAGCAGTTCCCGAAGGTCCACGCCACCCTCAAAAAAGAGGTGGTGGGCCAGAAGGCGCTGCTCTACACCTGGGCGGGCTCCGACCCGGCGGCCAAGCCGATCGCGCTGATGGCGCACCAGGACATGGTGCCGATCGCACCGGGCACCGAGAAGGCCTGGTCGGTCGACCCCTTCAGCGGCGCGATCCAGGACGGCTTCGTCTGGGGCCGCGGCACGCTCGACAACAAGAGCAATCTTTTCGCGCAGATGGAAGCCATCGAGCTTCTGATCGCGAACGGCTTCAAGCCCCGGCAGACGGTCTATCTCGTGATGGGCGACGACGAGGAGGTCAGCGGCCTGCGCGGCGCGCTGCCGATCGCCGAACTGCTCAAGTCGCGCGGCGTGCGCCTCGACTGGGTGCTCGACGAAGGCCTGCTGGTGCTCGACGGCGTGCTGCCGGGCCTCACCAAGCCCGCCGCGCTGATCGGCCTGGCCGAGAAGGGCTACGGCACCTTCTTCCTCTCGCTCGACACCGCCCCCGGCCACTCCTCGATGCCGCCGCAGCACAGTGCGATCGGCCGCATGAGCGCGGCGCTGGCGCGCCTCGAGGCCCATCCGATGCCGGGTGGCATCCAGGGCGTGGCGGCGCAGATGTTCGGCACGCTGGCGCCCGAGATGAGCGGACTCAACCGCGTGATGCTGTCCAACCTGTGGCTCACCGCGCCGCTGGTGCAGGGCCAGCTCGAGAAAAGCCCGAGCAGCAATGCGATGCTGCGCACCACCACCGCGCTGACGATCGTGCGCGCCGGCAACAAGGACAACGTGCTGCCGGGCCGGGCCGAGGCGGCGGTCAACTTCCGCATCCTGCCGGGCGACAGCATCGACAGCGTCGAGAAGCACCTGAAGAGCGCGCTGGCCGACGACGGAATCCAGGTCAAGCGCTATCCGGGCAATTCCGAGCCGTCGCCGGTGTCGCCGACCGACAGCACCGGCTATCGGTCGATCGAGCAGGCGGTGCGCGAGACCTTCCCGGATGCGGTCGTCGCACCGGGCCTCATGACGGCCGCCACCGATTCGCGCCACTTCAGCCTGGTGAGCGATGCGGTCTATCGCTTCTCGCCGTTCCGCGTGAAGGGCGAAGACCTGCCGCGCTTCCATGGCACCAACGAGCGCCTGTCGATCTCCAACTACGGCGAGATGATCCAGTTCTATCAGCAGCTGCTGCGCAATACGGCACAGCCCCAGTAACCGCCATACCTCTTTCTCAAAGGACCTCACCATGACCCGCGCCGTCATCGTCTCCACCGCCCGCACGCCGCTCGCCAAGAGCTGGAAGGGTGCCTTCAACATGACGCATGGCGCCACGCTCGGCGGCCATGCGGTGCAGCATGCCGTGCAGCGCGCCGGCATCGATCCGGCCTCGGTCGACGACGTGATCATGGGCTGCGCCACGCCCGAAGGCGCCACCGGCTCGAACATCGCGCGCCAGATCGCGCTGCGCGCCGGCCTGCCGATCACGACCTCGGGCATGACCATCAACCGCTTCTGCTCGTCGGGCCTGCAGACCATCGCCACCGCCGCCCAGCGCATCATCGCGGGCGAGGGCGAGGTCTACGTGGCCGGCGGCGTCGAGAGCATCTCCTGCGTGCAGAACGAGGCCAACAAGCACATGCTGGCCGACCCCTGGCTGGTGAAGCACAAGCCCGAGATCTACTGGAACATGCTGCAGACCGCGGAGCAGGTCGCCAAGCGCTACAACATCGGCCGCGACGCGATGGACGAGTACGGCGCCGCCAGCCAGCAGAAGGCCACGGCCGCGCTGGAAGCGGGCCGCTTCAAGGACGAGATCGCGCCGATCACCGTGCTGGCAGGCGTCGCCGACGCGGTACTGGGCCTGCGCACCAAGGAAGTCACGATCGAGAACGACGAAGGCATCCGCGCCGGCACCACCAAGGAAGGCATCAGCGGCATCCGTCCGGCGATCCCCGGCGGCCTGATCTCCGCCGGCAATGCCAGCCAGTTTTCGGACGGCGGCGGCGCCTGCGTGCTGGTCGACGAGAAGTACGCCGAGCAGAAGGGCCTGAAGCCCCTGGGCCGCTTTCTCGGCTTCGCGGTCGCGGGCTGCGAGCCCGACGAGATGGGCATCGGCCCGGTGTTCGCGATCCCGAAGGTGCTGAATCGCCTGGGCCTGAAGGTCAGCGACATCGACCTCTGGGAACTCAACGAAGCCTTTGCGGTGCAGGTGATCTACTGCCGCGACAAGCTCGGCATCCCGGCCGACCGGCTCAACGTCGACGGCGGCGCGATCGCGGTCGGCCATCCCTACGGCGTGAGCGGCCAGCGCCTCACGGGCCATGCCTTGATCGAAGGCAAGCGCCGCGGCGCCAAGAAGGTGGTCGTGACGATGTGCATCGGCGGCGGCATGGGCGCTGCCGGCGTGTTCGAAGTCCTCTGACGCGGGAGCCCCGAATGCGCCGCCCGGCGATCGGCGAGCGATCTGATCGCCGGCGCCCGGGTGGTGCATGTCGGCTGCGCGCAGGCGGTCTGTACCTGCGAGGTCTTCACGGTCAAGGACGGCGAGGAGCAGCTCCGCGCGCTCGCCCGGGGCACCATTGCACATCTGCCATCGGCACCGGATGCTGCGGCAGAATCGAAATCCAACCCCTAGCCCAGCGATTCTCTCCATGAGCCTTCGTCCCACCCTCGACTTTCTCCTCTACGACTGGCTCCACGCCGAGTCGCTCGCCGAGCGCGAGCGTTTCGCCGACCACTCGCGCGAGACCTTCGATGCCGTGCTCGACACTTGCGAGCGCATCGCGCGCGAGAAGTACGCGCCGAACAACCGCATCGTCGATACCCAGGAGCCGCATTTCGACGGCGAGCGGGTGATCCTGCCGCAGGCCACGCACGACGCGCACAAGGCTTTCGTCGAGTCCGGCATGCTGAGCGCCGCGCAGGACTACGACATCGGCGGCATGCAGCTGCCCTACACCCTGTCGGCGGCCGCCAACAGCTTCTTCGCCATGGCCTCGGTGAGCATCGGCGCCAACATGCTCACCAGCGGCAACGCCAACCTGCTCATGGTGCACGGCACCGAGATGCAAAAGGAAGTGTTCGCCAAGAACGAATTCGCGGGACGCTGGTCGGGCACCATGTGCCTGTCGGAACCGCAGGCCGGCTCCAGCCTCAGCGACGTCGCGACCCGTGCCGTGCCCGACGGCGCGGATTTCCAGGACGACCCGCTGGGCCCGCGCTACCGGCTCACCGGCAACAAGATGTGGATCTCGGCCGGCGACCACGAGCTGACCGAGAACATCGTGCACATCGTGCTGGCCAAGATCCCGGACGAGAACGGCAAGCTGATCCCGGGCACGCGCGGCATCTCGCTGTTCATCGTGCCGAAGAGGATGGTCGATACCGACGGGCAATTGACCGGCGAGCGCAACGACGTCGCGCTGGCCGGCCTCAACCACAAGCTGGGCTGGCGCGGCACGACCAACACGCTGCTGAATTTCGGCGAGGGCAAGTTCCCGGTCGGCGGCAAGCCCGGCGCCGTGGGCTACCTGGTCGGCCAGCCCGGCAAGGGATTGTTCTGCATGTTCCACATGATGAACGAAGCCCGCATCGGCGTCGGCACCGCGGCCACGATGCTGGGCATGGCGGGCTATCACGCCTCGCTCGACTACGCCAGGAACCGGCCGCAGGGCCGGCCAGCGGGTCCGGCGGGCAAGGACGCTGCCAAGCCGCAGGTGCGGATCATCGAACACGCCGACGTGCGCCGCATGCTGCTCGCCCAGAAGGCGTACTGCGAAGGCGCGCTGGCGCTGGAGCTCTATTGCGCGCGGCTGGTCGACGAGCAGAAGACCGGCGACGCGCAGGCCGCCGACGACGCCCGGCTGCTGCTCGAGGTGCTGACGCCGATCGCCAAGAGCTGGCCCAGCGAGTGGTGCCTGGAAGCCAACTCGCTCGCGATCCAGATCCACGGCGGCTACGGCTACACGCGCGACTTCCCGGTGGAGCAATACTGGCGCGACAACCGCCTCAACATGATCCACGAGGGCACGCACGGCATCCAGGCGGCCGACCTGCTCGGGCGCAAGGTGCTGATGGAGGAGGGCCGCGGCCTTCAGTTGCTGGCCGGGCGCATTGCCGTCACGATCGGGCGCGCCGCCCTGGTGCCGGCGCTGGCGGCCCATGCCGAGGCGCTCGGCGAAGCGCTGCAACGCATCGGCTCGGCGACCAAGAAGGCCTGGGCCACCGGCGATCCGCGGGAGGCGCTGGCCAATGCCGTGCCCTACATGCAGGCCTTCGGCCATGTGGTGCTGGCCTGGATCTGGCTCGACGTCGCCCTGCGCGCGCTGGAGCGCGATGCCGCCAGGGCGTCGCCGGCCACGGTCGGCCGCATCGGCGCGACCGACTTCTTCTTCCACTACGAACTGCCGAAGATCGGCGCCTGGCTCAATGTCGTCGAGAGCCGCGACCCGACCTGCGCCGCGCTGCCCGAGGAGGCGTTCTGATGACCGCGTCGAAACCGCCGAAGCCCCATGCGACGCTCGAGAAGTGGATCTGGATCCTGATCTACGGCGGCCTCTTTGCCGTGATCCTCGGCATCGCGACCGGCCGCACCGAAGAGGCGCTCGGCTGGGCCATGGCCGTGCCGGGCGCGGCGCTGGTGGCGGCCGGCGTGGTGCTCATCTACGTTCGTTCCCGACTCAAGGACAGCAAGGACTCGCCATGATCAAGCACATCGTGATGTGGAAGCTCAAGAACCCCAACGACGCCGCTGCCTTCAAGGCCAGGCTCGACACCTGCCAGGGCCTGGTGCCCGGCATGCGGCAGTTCGAGGTGGCGGTCCGCACGCCCGGCCTCGAAGCGAACTGCGACGTGGTGCTGTGCTCGGCCTTCGACGACGAGGCGGCGCTCAAGGCCTACCTGGAGCACCCGACGCATGTCGAGGTGTCGGGCTTCCTCGGCAGCCTGCGCGAAGCGCGCAGCGTGCTCGACTACGCAACACCCTGATATTCCCGGAGACCCCATGACCGCACGAAGCATCCATCAACTTTTCGACCTCAGCGGCAAGACCGCGCTGATCACCGGCGGCTCGCGCGGCCTCGGGCTGCAGATGGCCCATGCGCTCGGCGAGGCCGGCGCCAGAATCATGCTGAGCTCGCGCAAGGCCGAGGACCTCGAGCAGGCCGCCGCCGAGCTGCAGGCGGCCGGCATCGACACGCGCTGGATCGCGGCCGACTGCTCGAAGGAAGAGGACACCCGCCGCCTGGCCGACGAGACGCTCGAGCGCATGGGCGCCGTCGACATCCTGGTCAACAACGCCGGCGCCAGCTGGGGCGCCCCGGCCGAGGACCATCCGGTCGCGGCCTGGGACAAGGTGATGAACCTCAACGTGCGTGGCTACTTCATCCTGGCGCAGCAGGTCGCTCGCGCCTACATGATCCCGAAGAAGGCCGGCCGGATCATCAACATCGCGTCGATCGCGGGCCTGAACGGCAACCCGCCCGAGATGCAGACCCTGGCCTACAACACCTCGAAGAGCGCAGTGATCGGCTTCACCCACACGCTCGCGGCCGAATGGGGCAAGTACAACATCAACGTCAACGCGATCTGCCCGGGCTTCTTCATGACCAAGATGGCGGCCGGCCTTATCCACTCGATCGGCGAGGAGAAGATGGCCTCGCACGCGCCGCTGGGCCGGCTCGGCGACGACGAGGACCTGAAGGGCATCACGCTGCTGTACGCGAGCGACGCCGGCAAGCACATCACCGGCCAGTGGCTGGCGATCGACGGCGGGGTGAGCGTGGTGATTGGCGGGTAACATGAAACACCCCCGAAGCGCCTGCGGCGCTGCCCCCTCGAGGGGGCGATACCAGCGGCCCGGCGAAGCCGGTTCCGCGGTATCCCTGGCCTCGCTCGGTGCCTGGGACAAATAAAGAGATGGACTCCTTGAGCAACGACTTCAATCTCCACTCGTACGCGGAGCAGATCCCGTTCGCGAAGCACCTGGGCTTCGAACTCGTGAAGTTCGAGGGCGGCGAGTCCGAGATCCTCTACACCGCGAAACCAGAACACCTGAACACCTTCGACGTGACGCACGGCGGTGCCTGCATGACGCTGCTCGACGTCGCCATGGCCGCCGCTTCGCGCAGCCAGACGCCCGAGATCGGCGTCGTGACGATCGAGATGAAGACCAGCTTCATGCAACCTTCGGTCGGCCCGCTGCGCGCGCGCGGCAAGCTGCTGCATCGCACCGCCACGCTGGCGTTCACCGAAGCGAAGATCTATGACGCGCAGGAGCGCGTCTGCGCCCACGCCACCGGCACCTTCAAGTTCGTGAAGCGCCGGCTGCCCACCGGACCCGCGAGTGCCAACGCGATGCGCCCGCCGTCCACCGACTGACCTGCATTCCTTCCGGAGATTTCCATGCCCACCAACAGACAACAGATCCTCGACAACCGTCCCGAGGGCGAAGCCGTCGCCAGCAACTTCAAGCTCGTGACCACCGAGACGCCGGCACTGAAGGACAACCAGGTGCTGGTGCGCCATCACTACATGAGCCTCGACCCCTACATGCGCGGCCGCATGAACGACGCCAAGAGCTACGCGCAGCCCCAGCCCCTGGGCCAGGTGATGCAGGGCGGCACGGTCGGCGAGGTGGTCGAGAGCAAGCATCCCAAGTATGCCGTGGGCGACAAGGTGGTCGGCTTCGGCGGCTGGCAGGAATACAGCGTGGTCGATGCCTCGCAGCCCGGCGCCTTGAAGAAGGTCGACACCACGCACGTGCCGCTGTCGCACTACCTCGGCGCGGTCGGCATGCCCGGCGTCACCGCCTGGTACGGCCTGGTCAAGATCATCGCTCCGAAGGCCGGCGAGACGGTGGTGATCACTGCGGCCAGCGGCGCGGTCGGCAGTGCTTTCGGCGCGCTGGCCAAGGCACGCGGCTGCCGGGTGGTGGGCATCGCGGGTGGCCCGGACAAGTGCAAGTACGTGGTCGAGGAACTGGGCTTCGATGCCTGCATCGACTACCGCCAGCACCCCGACGTCAAGAGCATGGCCACGGCATTGAAGGAAGCCTGTCCGAAGGGCATCGACGGCTACTTCGAGAACGTCGGCGGCTACATCTTCGACGCGGTGCTGCTGCGCACCAACGCCTTCGCGCGCATCGCGCTGTGCGGCATGATCGCGGGCTACGACGGCCAGCCGCTGCCGCTCGCCAACCCGGCGCTGTTCCTGGTGAACCGCCTCAAGCTCGAGGGCTTCATCGTCAGCGAGCACATGGAGGTCTGGCCCGAGGCGCTGGCCGAGCTCGGCGCGCTGGTCGCCAGTGGCAAGCTCAAGCCGCGCGAGTCGATCGCCCAGGGCATCGAAGCGGCTCCCGAGGCCTTTCTCGGCCTGCTGAAGGGCAAGAACTTCGGCAAGCAACTGGTCAAGCTCATCTGATCCCTCCAGGGAGGCTGGCATGGACACCACGCACGAGGTCTTCAACCAGCCGGCGCCGCTCGCCGGCTACAACCTGTTCGAAACCAACCGGCCGCTGCGCGATGCGCTCAAGCACAACGCGCCGCAGTTGCAACTGGCGCCGCTCGAACACCTGGGCGCCGAGATCGGCACGGTCGAGATGCAGACCCATGCGCGGCTCGCCAACACGAACCCGCCCGTACTGCACACCCACGACCGCTTCGGCCGCCGCATCGACGAGGTGGAGTTCCACCCGAGCTATCACGCGCTGATGGCGGCGGCCGTCGGCGCCGGCCTGCACGGCACGCCCTGGGCCGGCGAATCGCAGTCGCCCCATGTGCAGCGCGCGGCCGGCTTCATGCTGTTCACCGAGCTCGAGCCTTCCATGCTGTGCCCGATCTCGATGAGCTATGCGGTGACGCCGGCGCTGCGCGGCAATGCGGCCGTGTACGCCGACTGGGCCCCGAAGCTCGCGAGCCGCTGGTACGACCCGGTGCTCAGGCCCTGGCGCGACAAGCCCGGCGTGACCATGGGCATGGGGATGACCGAGAAGCAGGGTGGCTCCGATGTCCGCGCCAACACCTCGCGCGCAGTCCGTGCGGGAAGCGACGGCTGGGGCGAGCGCTACGAGATCACGGGCCACAAGTGGTTCTTCTCGGCGCCGATGTGCGATGCCTTCCTGATCCTCGCGCAGGCACCCGCCGGGCTCTCGTGCTTCTTCCTGCCGCGCGTGCTGGCCGACGGCAGCCGCAACGCGATCCGCATCCAGCGCCTGAAGGACAAGCTCGGCAACAAGGCCAACGCCAGTTCCGAGGTCGAGTTCCACGGCGCCAGCGCCTGGCTGGTCGGCGAGGAAGGACGCGGCGTTCCGCAGATCCTCGAGATGGGCACCATGACCCGGCTCGACTGCGCGCTCGGCACCAGCGGCCTGATGCGGCAGGCGCTGAGCCTGGCGCTGAACCACACGGCGCAGCGACAGGCGTTCGGCAAGCCGCTGATCGCACAGCCGCTCATGAAGAACGTGCTGGCCGATCTGGCCCTGGAAAGCGAAGCCGCGACCGCGCTGGCCATCCGCCTGGCGCGTGCCTTCGATCGCCCCGACGACGAACACGAACGCCTGATGGCCCGGCTGCTGACGCCGGTGGCCAAGTTCTGGATCTGCAAGCGTGGCAGCCATTTCGCGCAGGAAGCGATGGAGTGCCTGGGCGGCAACGGCTACGTCGAGGAGGGCGGCGAGGGCGTGATGGCGCGGGTGTACCGCGAGATGCCGCTCAACTCGATCTGGGAAGGCGCCGGCAACATCATGGCGCTCGACCTGCTGCGCGGCCTGCGCAAGGGCGACGCGGTCGCGGCGCTGGCCCGGGAGCTGGCGCCGGCACGCGGCAACGATGCCGCGCTCGACCGCCTGGCCGACGCGCTGCCCGCGCGCATCGAGGCGATGGCGACCGAAACCGAGGCGCGGCGGCTGGCACAGGACGTGGCGCTCGCGGTACAGGCGGCGCTGCTGGTGCAGACCGCGCCGCCGGCCGTCGTCGGCGGCTTCTGCGCCTCGCGGCTGGGCGGCGACTGGGGCCATGCTTTCGGCACGCTCGGCGCCGGCGTCGATCTCGATGCGATCATTTCCCGCGCCCAGCCCCAGTGACAACACGCTCCCGAAGGACCCCATGGCAGACCTGATCCTCCACCACTACGCGACCTCCCCCTTCTCGGAGAAGCTGCGGCTGATCCTCGGCTACAAGAAGCTGGCCTGGAAGTCGGTGATCATTCCGCAGATCGCGCCCAAGCCCGAACTGGTGGCGCTCACCGGCGGCTACCGCCGCACGCCCGTGCTGCAGATCGGTGCCGACATCTATTGCGACACGGCGCTGATCTGCGACGTGCTCGAGCACCTGGCCCCGCTGCCGTCGATCTACCCGGAGCCGGGCAAGGGGCTGTCGCGCCTGGTCGCCCAGTGGGCCGACAGCACGCTGTTCTGGGCCGCGATGGCCTACAACTTCAGCCCCAAGGGCGCCGCCGACATCTTCGGCAAGGCGCCGCCGGAGCTGGCCAAGGCCTTCACCGACGACCGCCGCGCGATGAGCGCAAGCATGGTGCGGTTGCGCCCGGCCGATGCCGCCGCCGCGTACAAGTCCTACCTGCGGCGCCTGTCGGACATGCTCGACGACACCGACTACCTGCTCGGTGCCTTCCCGACGGTGGCCGACTTCGCCTGCTACCACCCGCTGTGGTTCACGCGCAAGCGTACGCCCTCGATGGCCGGCATCCTGCAGCTGACGCCGGCGGTAGGGGACTGGATGGACCGGATGGCGGGCATCGGCCACGGCACGATGGAAGCACTCGATGCGCAGCGTGCCATCGAAGTGGCTGCGGCCTCGACGCCGCACACGCTGCTGTCGGACAGCACCTTCCAGGACGAGCACGGGATCGCCCTGGGCTCGCGCGTCACGATCGCCGCCGAGAGCTTCGGCCTCGAGACCACCGAGGGCGAACTGATCGCCGCCAGCCGCACGCACTACACGCTGCGCCGCAGCGACCCGCGGGCGGGCACCGTGCATGTGCACTTCCCGCGCATCGGCTTCGTGCTGAAGGCCGTCGACAGCTGAACATGGCCCCCGCGGGGCACCTTGGCGACTGCGCTCGCGGACGTTCCGTATTTCAATAGCGCCTCACCGCCAAACACAAGCGACGAAAGGACACGCGCAAATGATCCAGGACTTCAAGGGCACGACGGCCGTACTCACCGGCGCCGGTTCCGGCTTCGGCCTCGAATGCGCACGCATCGGCGCGGCGCGCGGCATGAACCTCGTGCTGGTCGACGTACAGCAGGATGCGCTGGACAAGGCGCAGGCCGAGATGGAGGCCGCCGGTGCGCAGGTGCTGGCACGCAAGGTCGACGTCGCCAACGCGGCGCAGATGGATGAACTCGCCCGCGCGGTGCAGCAGCGCTTCGGCGCGCCGCACTTCGTCTTCAACAACGCCGGCGTCGGCGCCGGCGGCCTGGTGTGGGAAAACAGCGTCGCCGACTGGGAATGGGTGCTCGGCGTCGACCTGATGGGCGTGGTGCACGGCGTGCGACTGTTCACACCGATGATGCTCGAGGCCGCCGCCAAGGACCCGGCGTACCGCGGCCACATCGTCAACACCGCCAGCATGGCGGGCCTGCTGACGCCCCCCAACATGGGCATCTACAACGCGGCCAAGGCGGCCGTCGTGAGCCTCACCGAGACCCTCTACCAGGACCTGAAGCTGGTGACCGACCAGGTCGGCGCCAGCCTGCTGTGCCCGTACTTCGTGCCCACCGGCATTCATCAGAGCGAACGCAACCGACCCGGCGCGCTGGCGGGCGGCGAACTCACCAAGAGCCAGCTGATCGGCCAGGCGATGAGCAACAAGGCGGTGAGCAGCGGCAAGGTCAGCGCCGCCGAAGTCGCGCAGATGGTGTTCGACGCGATCACCGCCAACCAGTTCTACATCTTCAGCCACCCCAAGGCGCTGGGCAACGTGAAGAGCCGGATGGAACACATCGTGTCGATCACCAACCCGGCCGACCCTTTCCTCGAGCGCCCCGAGATCGGCGCCAACCTGCGCGCCCAGCTGCGCGCCAGTTGAACGGGGCGTGCCGTCTTCAAGGTGGGAGCAGCAACGGCACCAGCAGCACGCTCACGACGCCCACCATGATCGCGAGCGGCAACCCGACCTTGACGAAATCGCCGAAGCTGTAGTTGCCGGCCGTGCTGACCAGCGTGTTCACGGGCGATGAGATCGGCGTGAGGAAGCCGGCCGACGCGGCCAGTGCCACCATCATCGCGAACGGGTAGGGAGACGCGCCGAGGTGCTTGGCCAGCGCCAGCGCCACGGGCGCCATCAGCACCGCGGTGGCCGTGTTCGAGACCACCAGGCCGATCCCGGCGGTCAGGATGAAAAGACTGGCCAGCACCGGTCGGATGCCGAAGTCGCCCACCAGCGCCAGCAGGCCGTCCGCGGCGAGGTCGATGCCGCCGGTACGCTGCAGCGCCAGCGAGAAGGGCAGCATGCCCACGATCAGGATCAGGCTGCGCCAGTGGATCGCGCGATAGGCCGTGTCCAGGTCGATGCAGCGGAACAATCCCATCAGCAGGCAGCCGACGATGGCGGCCTGGACGTTGGGGATGACGCCCGACAGCATCAACCCGATCACGAGCAGCAGGCAGAACACCGCGTGCGGCGCGCGCCGCGGCACGGGGATCAGCGTCCGGCCTTCCTGCGGCAGGCTCAGGCCCACCAGATCGTGGCCGTCGGACTGCAGGGCCCGGATGGCCTGCCACGGCCCCACCAGCAGCAGCGTGTCGCCGACCTTGAGCCGTGCATTCTCGAGGCCATGCTCGTGGGTGACCCGGCCGCGGCGCAGGCCCACGATCGTGAGGCCGTTCTGGGCCAGCAGGCGCGATTCGTCGCCGGTGGTGCCGACCAGTGTGGAATCGACCGGGATGATCGCCTCGGCCATGCCGACGTCGCGCGATTGGTCCGTGAAGTAGGCGCCGGAGATCGGCAGCATGTGCAGCGCGTACCGCTCGCACAGGCGCGGGACGTCGAAGTCCCTGGACTCGACGTCGAGCAGCAGGATGTCGCCGGCGCGGACCTCGGTGTCGGCAGAGGCGCGCAGCACCTCTCGCCGGAGCGTGTGCTGGCGCTCCAGGGCGATCACGCGGGCATCGGACGCGTCGGTCAGCCCCAGCCCTTCCAGGCTTCGGCCCACCAGCGGCGAACGCGGCTCCACGCTGAGCCGGAAGGCGCGGTCGTGCAGCTTGTACTGCTCCACCCAGTCGTTCAGGCTGGGCCGTCCACCGCCCGCCGTGGTGCTCTCGCTGGGCAGCCGGCGGCGCGCCACCAGCATGTAGGCGATGCCGAGGACCAGCACCGGGACGCCGATCGGCGTGAAGGCGAAGAAGCCGAAGCCTTCGGCGCCATGGCGCATGAGCTCGCCGTTGACGATCAGGTTCGGCGTGGTCGCCACCAGGGTCATCATCCCGCTGATCAGGCCCGCCACGCTCACGGGCATCAGCAGCTGGCTGGCCGCGATGCCGGTCTGCTGCGCGATGCGCATCACGATCGGAATGAAGATGGCGACCACCGCGGTGGAACTCATGAACGAGCCCATCAGCCCGACGGCCAGCATCAGCAGCACGAGCAGCCGGGTTTCGCTGCTGCCGCCGCGCGCCACCAGCCAGTCGCCGACGCTCTGGGCGACACCGGTGCGCACCAGCCCCTCGCCCAGCACGAACAGCGCGGCGACCAGCACGATGTTCGGGTCGGAGAAGCCGGCCAGCGCCTCGTTCACGTCGATGACGCCGGTGACGGGCAGCAGCACGATCATGATCAATGCCACCGCATCGAGCCGCGGCCTGCCCGAGACGAACATGGCGATTGCGACGCCCAGCAGCACGAGGACCTGGATCAGCTCAGACGACATGGGAAGAGTCCGCAGGAAGAACAGGCTGGATTCTGCGGGATTGCCCGTGCGCCGCATCGGGACTTGGGCCGGGCGGCAGGATTGCATATACTGAACCGCTCGGTTCTGTGTATGTTCGATCACACCAAGGAGACTGGCATGGCCTATGTCGATGGATACGTTGTTCCCGTTCCGAAGGACAAGATCGAGGCGTACCGCCAACTGGCGGCCCGCGCGGGTGCGGTCTGGCGCGAGCATGGCGCCCTCGAGTACCGCGAATGGATCGCCGACGACGTCAAGGCCGGCGAGCACACCTCGTTCCCGCAGGCCGTGCAGTTGAAGGACGACGAGACGGTGGTGTTCTCCTGGATCGTCTTCGAATCGCGCGACCATCGCGACGAGGTCAACGCCAAGGCGATGAGCGATCCTCGCCTGGCCGACATGATGGACCCGTCGAAGTCGGTCATCGACGGCAAGCGGATGTTCTGGGGCGGATTCAATCCCCTGGTCGCGCTCTGAGTCCGTCGCCGGGTCAGCGTGCCTGGACCGCCACCGGACTGCGTTCCGCGAACTGCCCGTTCCAGTAGGGGTAGTAGGGGTAGGGCGGCGTCACCGCGCTGGCGGCGTCGAGCCGGGCGATCTGCTCGGGCGTGAGCCTCCAGCCGAGCGCGCCGAGGTTCTGCTTCAGTTGCGCCTCGTCGCGCGCGCCGATCAGCACCGACGACACGGTGGGCCGCTGCAGCAGCCAGTTGAGCGCGATCTGCGGCAGCGACTTCCCGGTCTCCTCGGCGACCTGGTCCATCGCATCGACCACGCGGTAGAGCCGCTCGTCCTCCACGGGCGGCGCGGAGCCGGCCGTGTCGTGAAGGCGGCTGCTGGCCGGCAGCGGCTGGCCACGCCGGATCTTGCCGGTCAGCCGACCCCAGCCCAGCGGGCTCCAGACGATGGCGCCGATGCCCTGGTCGAGCCCGAGCGGCATCAGCTCCCACTCGTAGTCGCGGCCGACCAGCGAGTAGTAGGTCTGGTTCGCCACGTAGCGCGACAGGCCCAGCCGGTCGGACGCAGCCAGCGACTTCATCAGTTGCCAGCCCGAGAAGTTGGAGGCGCCGATCCAGCGTACCTTGCCCGCCCGAACCAGGTCGTCGAGCGTGCGCGCCACCTGTTCCACCGGTGTCATGGCATCGAAGGCGTGCAGTTGCAGCAGGTCGATGTAGTCGGTGCCCAGGCGCCTCAGCGCCGCATCGACGCCCCGGACCAGGTGATGGCGCGACGAGCCGACGTCGTTGGGCCCATCGCCCGCGCGCAGCGACAGCTTGGTCGACAGGATGACCTTGTCGCGCCGGCCCTCGACCGCCGCGCCGAGGATGGATTCGGAGGCGCCGCTCGAATAGACGTCGGCGCTGTCGAACAGATTGACGCCGGCGTCGAGGCAGATGTCGACGATGCGGCGCGCGGCCGCAACATCGGTGTTGCCCCAGGCGCTGAAGACCGGACCCTCGCCGCCGAAGGTGCCGGCGCCGAAGCCGAGGGCCGGCACCTTGAAGCCGGAGTTGCCGAGATAGCGTTGTTCCATGGGAGATCCTTTGGGGTCGAGGTGGATGGAAGAGGGGCGGTTCACGCGCAGGCGGTTGCGGCGGCGGCCGGGAGGCGTCGATCGAGCGCACGGCTCCAGAGCGCGAGCGCGAGCCCGGCCAGCGTCAGCAGCGCGGCCACCCAGCCGAGCGCCTGCAGGCCCGGGCCGCGTTCGATGACCATGCCGCCGACCCAGGCGCCCAGTGCATTGCCAAGATTGAAGGCCGCGATGTTGAGACTGGATGCGAGGTTCTGTCCCGCGCCCGCGGCCTTGTCGAGCACTCGCAACTGCAGCGGCGCGACAGTGGCGAACGACGCGACCCCCAGCAGCAGCACGAACAGGACCGCGCTCCAGGGCGTGTGGATCAGCCACTGCATCGCGCCGAGCACCGCGGCGAGCGCCATCAGCGTGCCCAGCACCGAGGGCATCGGCGCGCGGTCGGCCAGCTTGCCGCCCAGCAGGTTGCCCAGCGCCAGGCCGCCGCCGAACAGCAGCAGGATCGGCGACACCGCCGCCTCGGACAGGCCGGTGAGGCGGGTGAGCAGCGGCTGGACGTAGGTGAACACGGCGAACAGGCCCGCAAAGCCCAGCACCGTCATCGCCAGCCCGAGCAGGACCTGCGGCCGGCCGAGCACGGCGAGCTCCTCGCGCAGCGAGGACGGTGCGGCGTCGGCCCGGCCGCGCGGCACGAACAGCGCCAGCACCGCGTACGCGGCCACGCCGATCAGCGCCACGGCCCAGAAGGTCGCGCGCCAGCCGAAGTGCAACCCGAGCCAGGCGCCGGCGGGCACCCCGAGCAGCGTCGCGGCCGTGAGGCCGGTGAACATCATCGCGATCGCCGAGGCGCGGCGCTCGGGCGGCACCAGGCCGGTGGCGACCACCGAGCCGACGCCGAAGAAGGTGCCGTGCGCGAGCGAGGTGACGACCCGCGCAGCCATCAACATCTCGTAGTTGGCGGCCAGCGCGCAGGCAACGTTGCCGAGCGTGAAGATCGCCATCAGCGCCAGCAGCACGGTCTTGCGCGGTACGCGGCGGGTGGCGATGGTGAGCAGCGGCGCGCCGACCGCGACCCCGAGCGCATAGCCCGAGATCAACAGGCCGGCGGCCGCGATGGAGACCTGAAGGTCCGCCGAGACCTGCAGCAGCAGGCCCATGATGACGAACTCGGTGGTGCCGATGCCGAAGGCACCGGCGGTGAGGGCGAGAAGGGCGATGGGCATGATGTCCACGACTGTGCCGGCTGCGCGCCCATATGAATAGAATGCCTTCCAGACACGTTCCTGTGAACTGAATTCACATATGCCGCGTTCCGAGATCAACCGCTCCGGCGAAATGGAAGCCTTCGTCCAGGTGGTCGAGCGCGGCAGCTTCTCGGCCGGCGCCCGGGCGCTGGGCATGACGCCCTCGGCGGTCAGCAAGCTGATCGGGCGGCTGGAGTCGCGGCTCGCGACCCAGCTCGTGCACCGTTCCACCCGCAAGCTGCAGCTCACTGCCGAAGGGCGGCAGTTCTACGAGCGCAGCGTGCGCGTGCTGGCCGACATGGACGAGGCCGAGCGCTGCGCCGCCGCCGGGGCGGCACCGAGCGGGCGCGTGAGCATCAATGCCAGCGTCCCTTTCGGCCAGCATGTGCTGATCCCGCTGGTGCCGCGCTTCCTCGAACTGCATCCCCAGATCACGCTCAACATCGTGCTCACCGATCGGGTGGTCGACCTCATGGAAGAGCGCGCCGACGTCGCGATCCGCTGGGGCGAACTGCCGCCTTCCGACCTCATCGCGCGCCGGCTCGGCGCCACCGGACAGGCCATCCTTGCGTCACCCGGCTATCTCGCGCGCCACGGCACACCGCGCACCCCGCAGGAACTCGAAGCGCACAACCGCCTCGGCTTCACCTACCGGCGCAGTGTCCCGGACTGGCCGCTGTCGGTCGACGGCCGCGTGATCGACATGCCCATCAGCGGCAACGTGCGCGCCGGCGACGGCGAGGCCCTGCGGGCCCTGGTGCTGGCTGGCGTCGGGCTGGGACGGCTGTCGCTCTATCACGTGCAGGCCGACATCGACGCCGGCCGGCTGGTGCCGGTGCTGGAGGCGTTCAATCCGCGCGACATCGCGCCGATCCATGCGCTCTATCTCGGCAGGCCCGGCCGGTTGCCGGCGCGGGTGCGCGCGCTTCTCGACTTCCTGGTGGCCCATGTCGGGGAGGACGGACGGCCCCAGCCTTGAAGGAAGCGGCCTGTGTCGGGACGGGAAGCTTCCCGGTGCGAGGCCGCGTGCCGCGGCCTGCGCCCGGTTGCCTGACAATAGCTCTCAACGCATGAAAGAAGTTCCCGACGCCATCGTCTGCGAAGGCTGCGACGCCGTCTACCGTCGGGTGCCGCTGCGTCCGCGCGAGATCTCGCATTGCCCGCGCTGCAGCACCGAACTCGACCGCCATGCGGGCGACCAGAGCGGCCGCGTGCTGCCGCTCACGGTGGCCTGCCTGATCCTGTTCGCGATCGCCAACCTGTTCCCGATCGTCGAGATCGAACTGCAGGGGCTCAGCAACGAGACCACGCTGGCAGGCGCGGTGGTGGCGCTGAGTTCCGAAGGCATGTCGCCGGTGGCGCTGCTGGTGCTGGCGACCACGCTCCTGTTTCCGTTGCTTCAGCTGTGCATCCTGTTCTACCTGCTGGTGCCGATGCGCTACGAGCGGCGGCCGGCGGGTTTCCGCATCCTGGTGGGCGCGCTCCAGGCGCTTCGGCCCTGGGGCATGGTCGAGGTGTTCCTGCTCGGCGTGCTGGTCGCGATCATCAAGCTCAGCAGCATGGCCCAGGTCATCCCCGGCCCGGCGCTCTGGGCTTTCATGGGGCTCACGGTGCTGCTGACCGCGGTGCTGTCGTTCAACCCGCGAACCTTCTGGGAGATGGCCTTCGAGCCGCGGCCGGGACAACACGAATGAACGAGCCCGTGCCGATCGACAACGCCGGGACCGGCCGGCTGATGGGCTGCCACCATTGCGGCACCACATGGCAAGGCGCATTCGACGGCGAGCCCTGCGCGCGCTGCGGCACGCGGCTGCACGCGCGCAAGCCCGACAGCATCAACCGCACCTGGGCCTACCTCGTGGCCGCCGCGATTCTCTATCTGCCGGCCAACCTGCTGCCGGTGATGATCACCAGGAGCCTGCTGGGGACCCAGCAGGACACCATCCTGAGCGGTGTCATCTACTTCTGGGTGTCCGGCGCCTACGGCCTGGCCGCGCTGATCTTCATCGCGAGCTTCCTGGTGCCGCTGTTCAAGCTCAGCGCGCTGATCTTGCTGAACATCACGGCCCAGCGTCGCAGCGCCTGGCGGCAGCTCGAGAGGGCCAAGCTCTATCGCATCCTCGAGGTGATCGGGCGCTGGTCGATGCTCGACGTCTTCGTGGTGGCGCTGCTGGCCGGTCTGGTGCGCATCCACGGCTTCGCCGAGATCACGGCCGGGGTCGGTATCGCGGCCTTCGGCGCGGTGGTCGTGTTGACGATGCTGGCGTCGCTGAGCTTCGATCCGCGGCTGACCTGGGACACCCGGCCCGATGCACGGGCGAACGAAATGAACATGGCAACGAATCCACATGAATGATGCAGACACTGCTCCCGAGCCCCGGCCGCCGCTGGGGAGCCCGACGGTGGTCAAGCGGCGCAACTGGCTGCCGTCCCTGATCTGGCTGATCCCCATCGTGGCTGCGCTGGTCGGCGTGGCGCTGGTCGCACGCATCCTGATCGACCGCGGCCCGGAGATCGTGCTGACCTTCAAGAGCGCCGAGGGCCTGGAGGCCAACAAGACGGCGGTCAAGTACAAGGACGTCCAGATCGGCATGGTGCAAAGCATCCGCCTGGCCAACGACCGCTCCCATGTGCGCGTGCTGGTGCAGCTCAAGAAGGAGGCCAGTGCCTTCACTGCGCAGGACACGCGCTTCTGGGTGGTGCGCCCGCGGCTCGACACCTCCGGGATTTCCGGGCTCGGCACCTTGCTGTCCGGCGCCTACATCGGCGCCGATGCCGGCACTTCGGAAGAGGCCGCGGGCGAATTCATCGGGCTCGAGACGCCGCCCATCGTCACGCGCGACGCTTCCGGGCGGCAGTTCCTGCTGCGCTCGCGCGACGTCGGTTCGCTGGACATCGGATCGCCGGTGTACTTCCGGCGCATCAAGGTGGGGCAGGTCGCGGCCTACGAGCTCGACCCCGATGGCCGCGGCGTGACGCTGCGCGTCTTCGTCAACGCGCCGTACGACAAGTTCGTCGGCGTCAATACGCGCTTCTGGCATGCCAGCGGCTTCGATGTCGAGCTGAACGCGAGCGGGCTCAAGGTGCGCACCCAGTCGCTCGTCACGGTGCTGATCGGCGGCATCGCCTTCCAGTCGCCCGACGACCAGAGCGGGCCGCAGGCGCAGGAGAACACGGCCTTCGGGCTCGCGAATGACGAGGTCGCCGCGATGAAGGAGCCCGACGGGCCCTCCCAGACCATGCTGCTGTACTTCAACCAGTCGCTGCGCGGCTTGTCGCCGGGCGCGCCGGTCGACTTCCGCGGCGTGGTCGTCGGCGAAGTCAGGTCGATCGGCGTCGAGTTCGACCGCACCGAGCGCGAGTTCAAGATGCCGGTGGTGGTGCAGATCTACCCCGACCGCCTGCGGCGCCGCGACGTCAATCCCGGAAGGGAGTCGCAGTTCTCGCAGCTCGAGCGCTGGCGCTTCCTGGTCAGCAAGGGCCTGCGCGGCCAGCTGCGCACCGGCAACCTGCTCACGGGCCAGGTCTACGTGGCCATCGACTTCTTCCCCGATGCGAAGCCGGCCACCCTGGACATCAGCCGGACGCCGATCGAGCTGCCGACCGCGCCCAACAGCCTGGACGAGCTGCAGTCCCAGGTGTCGGACATCGCCCGCAAGATCAACAAGGTGCCCTTCGAGGAGCTCAGCGCCGATCTGCGCAAGACGCTGGCCACGCTCAACAAGACGCTGGCCAGTACCGAGCAACTCGCCAAGAGCCTGAACAACGACGTCACGCCGGAGATGGCGGCAGCCATGAAAGACGTGCGCCGGACGCTGCGCTCCGCCGAGAAGACGATCGCCGACGATGCCCCGCTTCAGCAGGACATGCGCCAGACCCTGCAGGAAGTCACGCGGGCGGCGGCGTCGCTGCGCATCCTGACCGACTACCTGGAGCGTCATCCCGAATCACTGATCCGCGGCAAGCCGGAGGACAAGCAGAAATGAGAACCACGACATGGCGCCTCGCGGCAGCGGCGCTGGGCGCTGCGCTGCTGCTGGCGGGGTGCGGCAGCACCCGCACGCAGTTCTACAGCCTGGCCGAGAGCGCGCAACCGGCCCGTGCACCGGCCGCGACCGCCGCGGCAACGCCGGTCTTCATCGAACTCGCGCCGATCGCCATGCCCGAGCGCTTCGCCCGGCCGCAGCTGGTGGTGCGGCAGAAGGGTTCGGCCGGCGGCCCGCAGGTGAACATCCTCGAGCAGCACCGCTGGTCCTCCTCGTTCGAGAACGAACTGCGCGATGCGCTGGGCAGCGCCATTGCGGCCCGGCTCGGGGCAGTCGACGTGACGAGGTCCGGCCGCGTGCGCGGCCAGCCCGCGACCCGCATCGCGGTGCAGATGGGGCAGTTCGACGCCATCGAGGACAGCCGGGTCGACGCCAGCTTCAGCTGGACCGTGCGCCGCACGGACGAGGGCCCGGCGGCCGCTTGCCAACTCTCGCTGTCGGAGCCCGTGGGTGCCGGCATGGATGCGCTGGCCGAGGGCGCGCAGCGGGTCGCCGCCCGGCTGGCCGATGCCATTGCGGCCAGCGCCTCGGCGCTGCAGGCCAACCCGGCGCCGTCCTGCGGCGCTTGACGACGGGCGGCGCGCCTATTCGGCGGCCGATGGGTCGTACATCTTCTCCTTGATGAAGAAGAACGGAACCAGGGCGGCGAGGGCGTAGGCGATGCCCAGGACCGCCAGCCCGAGCCCGATGGTGAAGCTGTCCGCAACGAGGCCGATGACCAGCGGCGCCGTCATCGCGCCGATGCGGCCGATGTTGTAGGAGCCGCCGGTGGCGGTGCCGCGCAGGTGCGTCGGGAAGCTCTCGTTCATGTAGGTGGCGTTGACGGCATAGGGCATGCCATAGAGGAATCCGAAGACGATCATGAGCAGCACCATGGTCTCCGGCGTCTGGAACATGAACAGGACCGGCAGCATCATGGCGGTGGCAATGCCGCCGACGGCGAACAGGATGCGTCGGCCGAACCGGTCGGCCAGCCAGCCGGTGACGACCTTGCCCACGATGGCCGCCGTGTAGGCACCGACGATGTAGGTCGTCATGGTCCTGAAGTCGACGCCGAGTTCCGTGGCCACGTAGCTCGGCAGCCAGGTGTTGACGCCGAAGTAGCCGAACTGCAGCAGGGTCGAGGCCAGCGCCCACAGCAGGAAGCAGTGCCTGACCCTCCGGTCCTGCCAGATCAGCCGCCACTCGTTGTTCTCGCGGGTACGCGGCGCCTGGCTGCGGTTCCGCCAGCTTTGCGGCTCGGGGATGAAACGGCGGATGAAGATGGCGAGCACCACCGGCACGATCGCGATGTAGTACATCCAGCGCCAGCCGAAGGTCGGCAGGATCGCGCCGGCCAGCAGCGCCGCGGCCAGGTAGCCCAGGGAATAGGAGGCCTGCAGGGTGCCGAGCACGGTCGTTCGCATCCGGGTCGGCACGTATTCCGCCATCAGCATGGTGCAGATCGTGTATTCGGCGCCCAGGCCGATGCCGGTGATGAAGCGGATGGCGATGAACTGCGGGTACGACTGGGCGAAGCCGAGCAGCATCGAGCCGATGGAGAACAGGACGATCATCCAGGCCGCCATGCGGACCCGGCCGAAGCGGTCTGCCAGCCAGCCGCCGCCCATGCCGCCGATCGCCATGCCGCCCAGCGACCAGGTGGCGAGCAGCCCGGCCTGGGTGTTGGTCAAGCCCCATTCGGCCTTCAGGCTGGGCAGCGTGATCGAGAGCATCTGGAGGTCGAAGCCGTCGACGAAGAGCCCGAGGAATGATGAAATGAAGACCGCGATCCAGACCTTGTCCGAGGGAATTCTGGATGTCCGGTCGCTGCGCGCAAAAGTGTCGACCTCCTGAGTGGTCATGGTGTTGTCTCCCTGTCTGTTGGTTGAATTCTTTTGTCCCGCATTGTTGGAAGGCAGGCGATAGCTGTCTAATATCAAATTGCTATTCGTCAATATGAATCTCGAATCCAAAGGATTCGCGCTGTTCGACACCGCCATCGGGGCCTGCGGCATTGCCTGGGGCCCGCGCGGCATCGCCGGCGTGCAGTTGCCCGAAAGCGGGGAGGGCGCCACGCGCGAGCGCATGAGGCGGCGCTTCGCGCAATGGCCGGAGCGCGAGCCGCCGCCGGTGGTCGGGCCCGCGATCGCGGGCATCCGCGCACTGCTGAACGGCGAGCCGCGCGACCTGGCCGAGATCGCGCTCGACCTCGAGGGCGTCAGCGAATTCCACCGGCGCGTCTACGAGATCGCGCGCCGCATTCCGCCCGGACGCACCCGCACCTACGGCGACATCGCGGCCGAACTCGGCGACAAGGGGCTGGCGCGCGCGGTCGGCCAGGCGCTCGGGCTCAATCCCTTCGCGCCGGTCGTGCCGTGCCATCGGGTGCTTGCCGCGGGCGGGCAATGGGGTGGCTTCTCGGCCCATGGCGGCGCGGCGTCGAAGCTGCGCATGCTGGCCATCGAGGGGGCTCGTCCGGACAGTGACAGCGGCCATCTGTTCTGAGCTCCAAGCCCTAGCACAGGCCGCCCGATCGCGCTGCCCACGGTCCATCGCGACCTTGGCGACAATCGGTGCATGACTTCTTCGCGCTTCTTCAAGATCGCGCTCGTGCTGGGCCTGTTGTCGGCCATCGGCCCGTTCGCGATCGACATGTACCTGCCGGCCCTGCCCGAGATCGGCAGCAGCCTGCACGCCGGCATCGGACCGGTGCAGATGAGCCTCACGGCCTTCTTCGTCTCGCTCGGGGTCGGGCAACTGCTTTATGGCCCGGTGTCCGACATGGTGGGGCGCAAGCCGCCGCTCTATTTCGGGCTCGGACTGTTCGCGCTCGCGAGCATCGGCTGCGCGCTGGCGACCAGCATCGAGACGCTGATCGCGCTGCGCTTCGTGCAGGGCCTGGGCGCCGCGGCCGGCATGGCGATCCCGCGCGCCGTGGTGCGCGACCTGCACACCGGCAACGATGCGGCGCGGCTGATGTCGCTGCTGATGCTGGTCTTCAGCGTGTCACCGATCCTGGCGCCGCTGGCCGGCAGCGCGGTGATCGCCTTCACCGGCTGGCGCGGCGTGTTCTGGGCCGTGACGCTGGCTGCGGTGATCGGCTTGGCGACCATCGCCCTGGTGCTGAAGGAAACCCGGCCGGCCGAGGAGCGGGTCGAGAGCAGCCTGGGCAGCGCGCTCGCGGCGTACGGCGTGCTGCTGCGCGACACGCACTACCTCGGGCTGGTCTTCATCGGCGCCTTCGCGATGGCGGGCTTCTTCACCTACCTGGCGAACTCGTCCTTCGTGATGATCGATCACTACGGGCTGTCGCCGGTGCTGTACAGCGTGGCCTTCGGCGTGAACGCGGCGGCCTTCTTCGCCGCCGCCCAGCTCAACGGCCCGCTGTGCGAACGCTTCGGCATCGAGCGCGTGGTCAAGACCAGCGTCGCCGCCTGCGGCGCCGTGATGCTGGCCATGTTCGCCTACTACGCGACCGGCGGCGACCGGCTGGCGGTGCTGATCGTGCTGTACTTCATCGCCAGCGGGCTGATGGGCCTGGTCATTCCCACCACCTCGGTGCTCGCGCTCGAGAAGCACGGCACCATCGCCGGCACCGCCTCGGCCCTGCTCGGCACGCTTCAGATGCTCACCGGCGCGGTGGTGATGGCGGTGGTCGGACTCTTCACCGACGGCCGGCCGTTGCCGATGGTGGCCGGCATGGCGGGTGGCGCCCTGATCGCCGTCGTGCTGACCTGGCTCACGCTGGACGGGCGGCGCCAGGCCGTCTGTCCGGCGGGCTGAGGCGGTGTCGGCCACCCTGGCGGCGCCGGCCGCCTCCGCGGCGCAGAACGGGCTGCCCCAGCCGCAGCGCCGGCAGGCCATGGTGGTGGTGATCCTCGGCATTGCGGTGGCGGTGCTCGACGGCACCATCGTCAATCTCGCGCTGCCGGGTATTGCGCGCGAACTGCGGGCCGACCCGGCGCATGCGATCTGGGTGGTCAACGCCTACCAGATCGCCACGCTGGTCATGCTGCTGCCGCTGGCTTCGCTGGGCGACCGGATCGGCTACCGGCGCGTCTACCTCACGGGCATGGCCCTGTTCGCGGCCGCTTCGCTCATCGCGACGCTGTCCAACTCGCTCGGCATGCTGATCGCGGGCCGGGCGCTGCAGGGGCTGGGCGCCGCCGGCATCATGAGCGTCAACGCGGCGCTGGTGCGACTCATCTATCCGTCAGCCCAGCTCGGGCGCGGCATGGCGATCAACTCGATGGTGGTGGCCACCGCCTCGGTCGCCGGGCCTTCGGTGGCGGCCGGGATCCTTTCGGTGGCTTCGTGGCCCTGGCTGTTCGCGCTCAACGTGCCGCTGGGTGCGCTGGTGCTGGTGCTCGGCCTGCGGGCGCTGCCGGCCAACGATTCGGCTGCCTCCGGGTTTCGCTTCTCGCTGATCGACGTCGTGCTCAACGTGGCGATGTTCGCGCTGATCTTCGTCGGCGCCGACCGCCTGGGCGTGCGCAGCGAAACGGGGCAGGGCGCCGGGCCGATGGCCTGGGCGCTGCTGCTGGGCGGCGTGGCGGTCGGATTCGTCTACCTGCGGCGGCAGGCCGCACAGGCGGTGCCGTTGTTCCCGGTCGACCTGCTGCGCATCCCGGTGTTCGCGCTCTCGATGGGCACCTCGGTCGGCGCCTTCTGTGCCCAGATGCTGTCCTTCATCGCGCTGCCCTTCCTGCTGCTCGACACCTACGGGCGCTCGCACTTCGAGGCCGGCCTGCTGATCACCGCCTGGCCGCTGGCGATCGTGGTGATGGCGCCGATCGCGGGCCGGCTGATCGGCCGATACCCGGACGGCCTGCTGGGCGGCATCGGCCTGGCCCTGCTGGCCACCGGCCTGGCGCTGCTGGCGGCGCTGCCGGCGCAGCCGGGCAACATCGACATCGTCTGGCGCATGGTGCTGTGCGGCCTGGGCTTCGGGCTGTTCCAGTCGCCCAACAACCACACCATCGTGACCACGCCGCCGCCGCATCGCAGCGGCGCGGCCAGCGGCATGCTGGGCACTGCGCGGCTCACGGGCCAGACCCTGGGCGCGGTGCTGCTGGCCGGCATCTTCAGCTTCTGGAGTCCGCACGACGGCAAGGGACAGGTGATTGCCCTCGCGCTCGCCGCCTGCTGTGCGGCAGTGGCCGCGGTCTGCAGCACGCTGCGCACCCGGCACGACTGAGCCGGGCCCTATCTCCGACGGCCGATTGCCGGCCGCGGGGCAGCCTCCTATCGTTCAGGCTCCTGCGGCGCCAAAGGGGGCCTCATGCCTGATCGTTCGGACATCCTGTGGTTCAAGACCGAGTTCCAGCCGCGCATCGTGCCGCTCCTGGCCGGAACCCCACTGACCGTGGACATGATCGCGGCCATCGCCTGCCAGGAGACCGGCCACATCTGGCCGCTGCTGCGGCGCGCGAACATGGCGACGCCGCGGATCCTCGCGCTCTGCGTCGGCGACACGCTCGATGCCGACAAGGGTCGCCGTGCCTTTCCGAAGACCAAGGCCGAGCTGCTGGCCCGGCCGAACGGCGACCGCATGTTCGCGATCGCCCGCCAGGCGCTGGTCGACATGGCGGCGAAGGTGCCGGGCTACACCGGCGCGGCGGCGCGGCCCGACAAGTTCTGCCACGGCTACGGCATGTTCCAGTGCGACCTGCAGTTCTTCCTGTCCGATCCGGACTATTTTCTCGAGCGCCGGTACGAGCATTTCGAGGAGACGCTGGGCAAGTGCCTGGTCGAGCTGGGCCGTGCGCTGCACAAGCTGGGCTTGCAGGACCGCGAGTCGCTCAGCGACCTCGAACTCGCCGCGGTCGGCATCGCCTACAACACCGGCGGCTTCAGTCCCGCCAAGGGCCTCAGGCAGGGCTACTTCAACGGCACCAGCTTCTACGGCGAGTTGCTGTTCGACTTCATCCGGCTGGCGCACACCGCCGCTCTGCCGGACGACCCGTCACCGCTGGTCGAACCGCCGCCCGGCGTCGCCATCGTGCCGCCGACCGCGCCGCCGAGCGCCGAAGGACCCGCGATGGTGGTGACCACGGTCGACGCCATGCTGCGCCTGCGCAGCGCGCCCTCGATCAGCACGCCGCCCCAGGCCAACGTGATCGCGAACCTGCCCAGCGGGCATCCGGTGCGCGCCGTGACCGGCACGGCGGTGAAGGGCTTCATGGAGGTGGAGACCGAACTCTTCGGCGCGCGGCTGCACGGCTTCGCGTCGATGAAGTTCCTGGCGCCCACGGCCACGCCCCGGCGCACCGTGATGCCGAACAGCGCCCGGCCACCGCCGGCGCCGGTCTTCACGCCGCCGGCGGCGGCCCTGCCGCGTCCGCCGGGCAGCCTGACCCGGCGCCGGGACCTGGCGAATGCCCATTCGCTGAGCGAGCCGGGCCAGCC
This sequence comes from Variovorax sp. M-6, assembly GCF_052114385.1. Taxonomy (NCBI): domain Bacteria; kingdom Pseudomonadati; phylum Pseudomonadota; class Betaproteobacteria; order Burkholderiales; family Comamonadaceae; genus Variovorax; species Variovorax sp. M-6. Next base: position 200,666 of record NZ_JBFREQ010000006.1, read on the forward strand.
GGGGCGTTCAGGCACGAGCGCGCCGGCGCTGCGGACCGAGCTCGGCGCCATCGTCGACTGGCTGGCGGTGGACAAGCCCTCGCACAGGCGCTACCAGCCGCGCGCGGGCCTGACCTTCTGCAACATCTACTGCCACGACTTCTGCCACCTCGCGGGCGTGTACCTGCCGCGGGTCTGGTGGACGACCCCGGCCATCCTGGCGCTGGCCGGCGGTGCGCAGGTGGCGCCGTTGATCGGCAACACCGTCGTCGAGGTGCGTGCCAACGACCTGTTCCGCTGGCTGCGCGATTTCGGCCAGGCCTTCGGCTGGCGCCAGAGCGGGGCGCTGGCCGAGCTGCAGCAGGCCGCCAACCAGGGGGCGGTCGGCCTGATCGTGGCGCGAAGAAAGGAGGACGGCCGCTCGGGCCACATCGTCGCGGTGGTGCCAGAGACCGCCACCGCGACCGCCCGCCGCAATGCCGCCGGCGAGGTGATCGCGCCGCTGCAGAGCCAGGCCGGCGCGCGCAACTTCAGCCGCGGCACCGGCAAGGCCGGCTGGTGGAATGGCGAGGAGTTCGCGGAAAGCGCGTTCTGGATCCACGCCTGAAGTCGTGAGCCGGGGGGCGGCGGCACCGGGCAGCGAACGGCCGACAGGCAGAATGCGCCATGAAAGCACCCCCCCGACTGCAGTCGCTGATCGACGAAGGCCTGATCGACAGCGTGGTACGCCAGCTCATGAGCGGCAAGGAAGCGATGGTCTACGTGGTGCGCTGCGGCGACGACACGCGTTGCGCCAAGATCTACAAGGAAGCCACCCAGCGCAGCTTCCGCCAGGCCGTCGACTACACCGAGAACCGCAAGGTCAAGAACACGCGCCTGCAGCGCGCGATGGCCAAGGGCACCAAGTTCGGACGGCAGGCCACCGAGGCCGCCTGGCAAAGCGCCGAGGTCGACGCGCTCTATCGCCTGGCGGCCGCGGGCGTCCGGGTGCCGGTGCCCTACAACTTCTGCGACGGGGTGTTGCTGATGGAACTGGTCGCCGACGCGCAGGGCGATGCTGCGCCGCGCCTCAACGACGTGGTGTTCACGCCCGAGGAGGCGCGGCGGCACCATGCGACGCTGCTGGTGGAAGTGGTCCGCATGCTGTGTGCCGGCGTGGTGCATGGCGATCTCTCGGAGTTCAACGTGCTGCTCGGCGCCGACGGTCCCGTGATCATCGACCTGCCGCAGGCCGTCGATGCCGCGGGCAACAACCACGCGCGGCGGATGCTGCTGCGCGACGTGGCGAATCTCAATGCCTTCTTCGGTCGGTTCGCACCCGAGCTGCTGCCGACGCGCTACGGCGAAGAGATCTGGAACCTCTACGAACGCGGCGAACTGCACACCGGCTCGGAGCTCACGGGCACCTTTGTGCGCGCGACCGGGCCGGTCGACCTGGGGGGCGTGTTGCGCGAGGTCGACGACGCGCGCGCGGAAGAGGCGGCGCGCCTGGTGCGCATGGCGGCGCGCTGATCAGGGCGCCGGAAGGGTTGCCGCGATGCGATCGGCCATGAAGTCGTAGAACGGATTCGAGGACAGCCGCGTCAGCGAATCCAGGCTGACGATCAGCCCGCCGCGCTCGCCGCGCATCGCCAGCGCGCCGAGGTTGACGCCGAAATCGTCGCTGTCGTCGGGCCGCATGCCGTACAGCGGATCGGTCATCGGGAAGGGCAGGGCGAGGTGCGAGAGCGAGAACACCTCGAGCGGAAACTCGAGCCCGAGCGGCCGGGTCTGCACCGTGGTCGAACCGGCCTCCGTGACCTGTTCCACGACTTCGCGGCTGTGAATGTCGGCATTGGTGACCAGCGTCGAGCGGAAGCGCCGCGGTGCGGGGGGCAGCACACGGTCCGGCCGCAGATCGCTGCCGGAGCGCAGCAGCGGTCCGAACTTGACGCTGCGGTTGAGGTCGAACAGCACCAGCTCGCTGCCGTTGGCGGGCAGCCGCGCGTAGAGGCTGGTGACGATCGCGCGGGTGCTGACCGTGAAGTCGATCAATGACTGGAAGGTGAGAATCGGCGGCAGCTGGTCGAGCCGGCCGGCTCGCTCCTCGCGCACCACGTGCGCCTGCAGGTCGCGCGTCAGCAGGGACGACTGGCGCGCACCGTTGACCGGGAACGAGTTGTACTTGAAGGGGTTGAACTCCGGCACGATGCCGAGCCAGGCCGCCTTGGCGAAGGCCGGGAAGATGGCCGGCCAGCCGAACACGCCGGCAAAGCGCGACAGCTCGGTGATGCCGATCATCGGCGCGATCAGGATCAGCCGGTCGGGCCGCGGAAGCTGGCTGTCGTCGATGGCATCGAGCGCGTACTTGGTCGCCAGCGCGCCGCCGTTGGAGAAGCCGACCACGTGCAGCGGCAGCGGAGCGGGCACGCGCCGCCGTGCTTCGCGCACCGCGAGCTGGGTCGCCGCGGACCAGTCCTCCCACTGGACGTGGGTCAGTCCGGCGGGCACGGTGCCGTGGCCCGGCATGCGGATCGCGACGACCACGAAGCCGCGGTCGCGGTACAGCGTGGCGACGTGGCGCAGGCTGAAAGGCGAATCGGTGAGGCCGTGAAGCAGCACCACCGCTCCTTTCGGCGGCCCTTGCGGGTCGAGCGTGTAGGAGCGGTTCCAGTCCTGCCGGAAACGGCCCGGATAGATCGGGCTGCCTTCGAAATAGCGGTTCGACGGGGTCTGCAGCTCGGGCGGCAGCTTCTGCGTGACCTGCTGCCGGACGTCCTCGAAGGCCGCGTTCTCGGCTGCCAGCCAGGCGGGCCAGTCGGCCTTGCGGATCTCCTCGCCGGACAGCTCGTGCGGCACGTGCGTGTGCCACGGCTCGAGCGCCGGCCCGCGTTGCACGTCGTAGGTGCGAACTGCGATCAGGGTGACGAATACGATGCCCAGCAACAGCGCGGTGCGCTTCAGCATCCTGGCCAGCCAGGGTCCCATTCCGATCCTCTTTTCGTTCTTTCTTCGCGCACGCGGCCCGGGAAACTTCCCGGCGTGCAATCTATCACGAGGCTCGAAGCGTCGATCCCGTGGGCGGACTTGCACCGGAATCGCGGCCGGCCTTCATACTGCCGCCACCAAGACCCCTGCGCGGAGGGCACATCCATGAGTCAAATCGGCAAGCTGCCGGGCGACGACACGCTGATACGCCACGGCTGCGAGCCGGCCGGCTGTCCACCGGCCTCGAAGCCCTGGGTGCTGGCGGCGGCGATCGTCGGCTCCAGCATGGCCTTCATCGATGGCACGGTGGTGAACGTCGCGCTGCCCGCGATCCAGGCCGATCTGCATGCGACCGCCTTCCAGGCGCAATGGGTGGTGGAGTCCTATGCGCTCTTTCTGGCCGCGCTGCTGCTCGTCGGCGGCTCGCTGGGCGACCACTTCGGGCGGCGAAGAATTTTCGCGATCGGCGTCGCACTGTTCGCGCTGGCCTCGCTCGGCTGCGCGCTGGCGGGCGATGTGCGGCAGCTGATCCTGGCGCGCGCGGTGCAGGGTGTCGGCGGCGCCATGTTGGTGCCGGGCAGCCTGGCGCTCATCAGCGCGTCGTTTCCCGAGAAGGAGCGCGGTCGCGCCATCGGCACCTGGTCGGGCTTCAGCGGCATCACGGCCGCCATCGGGCCGGTGGTGGGCGGCTTCCTGGTCGACCACTACTCGTGGATCTGGGCCTTCCTGGTCAACCTGCCGATGGCGGCCGTGGTGCTGCTGATCGTCTGGCGCCATGTGCCGGAGAGCCGTGGCGGCGCGGCAGCCGGAGAGCGGCTCGATCTCTGGGGCGCGGCACTGGCCACGGTCGCGCTCGGCGGTATCGTCTATGCCTTCATCGAGGCGCCGACCCAGGGCTGGGGCGCGCTGCCCGTTCGGGCTGCGCTGCTCGGCGGCCTCGCGGCCAGCGTCGCCTTCGTCGTCGTCGAGTTGCGGGTGCGCTCGCCGATGCTGCCGCTGTCGCTGCTTCGCATCGGCAATTTCGGCGGCGCCAACCTGCTGACGCTGCTGCTCTATGCGGCGCTCGGCGGCGGGCTGTATTTCTTTCCGCTCAACCTGATCCAGGTGCAGGGCTACTCGGCGACGGTGGCGGGCGCGGCCCTGCTGCCGTTCATCCTCATCATGTTCGCGCTCTCGGGCTGGGCCGGACAGCTGGTCGATCGCTTCGGCCCGCGCCTGCCGCTGGTGGTGGGGCCGAGCATCGCCGCCATCGGTTTTGCGTTGTTCGCGGTGCCGGGTGTCGGAGCGAACTACTGGACCTCGTTCTTCCCGGCGGTGGTGGTGCTCGGCTTCGGCATGACGGTGACGGTCGCGCCGCTCACCACCACCGTGATGAATGCGGTCGGCGCGGAGCTCGCGGGCATCGCCTCGGGCGTCAACAACGCGGTCTCGCGCGCCGCGGCGGTGCTGGCGATCGCGGTCTTCGGCGTGGTCATGGCCTGGGCCTTCGATCTCCGGCTGGGCCAAGGCCTGCGCGACATCGGCGCCTCGGCCGAGACCACCGCCTTCGTGCAGGCGCAGCGCAGCCAGTTGGCAGGCGCCGCGACGCCGCCGGGCGCCGATCCGGCGGCGGCCGCGGCGCTCAGGCAGACGGTCAACGCCTCCTTCGTTTCGGGCTTTCGCTGGGTCATGCTCGTGTGCGCCGCCTTGGCGCTGCTGAGCGCCCTGAGCGCCTGGATGCTCATCGGCCGCGCCAAGGACGACGATCGCCATACGTCTCATGGCCGATAGGCAATGAAGGGTGCCCCCTCCACACTGCGTCTCGATGGCCCGTTCACCCAAGCGCTGGCCGCAGGAGGATTGGCAATGAACCAGGGGTTGCGCCGCGGCGCTCGATGGTTGCCGCTGCTCGCCGGCCTGCTCCTCGCCGCCTGCTCGAAGGGCCCCCAGCCCGGCGAAGTGCAGGACGAGGCGAAGATCGCCGGCCGCGATGCGGCCTCGTTCCCGCACGCCTCCGAGGACTACTTCCGCGACATGGACAACGGCGTCGCGCTGTCGCCGGAGGAGATCAAGGGGCGCAACATGTGGCTGGTCTGGAGCGGCGGCAACGACCGCTTCTGGACCCAGATGACCGACTACACCTTCGGCGCTTTCGATCTCCTGAAGGTGGTCAGCTCGCACCCGAGCCTGGGCTACTCGCGGGCCAATCGCTGGCAGTACTTCGGGCTCGTCAACGAGCCTTGCTTCGACAATGCCGCCGGGCCCGACAAGCAGCGCCGCGGCCTCTGGCTCGATGTGCGCAACAAGGACTGCGGACCCGACCCCTTCGAGAACGAGAGCAAGTACCCGGGCGTCGCGATCGGCTCGCGCGGCAAACCGCTGGGCGACGGCACGACGCAGCCGGTGGGCTCCTTCTACGGCTGGGGCACAGGCATCGCAGGACTGCGGCTGTTTCCGAACCCGGCCTTCGACGAGAAGGCCGCGAAGGCCTGGGACGCCGAGAAGTACTACACCGACCCGAGCTACTACAACCGCAAGGACCTGGTGCGGCCGTATCGGGTCGGCATGTCCTGCGGCTTCTGCCACGTCGGGCCGAGCCCGGTGAAGCCGCCGGTCGATCCGAACAATCCGAAGTTCGAGAACCTGAGCTCCTCGGTGGGCGCGCAGTACATGTGGGTCGACCGGCTGTTCATCTTCAACGCCAACAAGCCCGAGGGGCGGACCAACTACATGTACCAGCTGGCCCACACCTACCGGCCGGGCGCGATGGACACCTCGCTGGTCTCGACCGACGGCATCAACAACCCGCGCACCATGAACGCGGTCTACGATTTTTCGTCGCGGCTGCAGATGGCCCGGCGCATCGGCCGCGAGAAGCTCGCGGGCGGCGAACTCGACAACAAGCAGTTCAACGACTTCATCGCCAGCGGGCCGCTGACCGAGTTCTTCTCGAAGGCCGATTCGGTGGTCTACACGCCGCATGTGCTCAAGGACGGCGCCGACTCGGTCGGGCTGTTGGGCGCTCTGAACCGGGTCTACCTCAACATCGGCCTCTTCAGCGAGGAATGGCTGCTGCACTTCAACCCGGTGGTGGGAGGCAAGACCATCACGCCGATCAAGATCGCCTCGGCACAGAAGAACTCGAGCTACTGGCAGGCGACCGAGGCCGGCACGCCGAACACCGCGCTGTTCTTCCTCAAGGCGGCGCAGCCCGACCACCTGAAGGATGCGCCGGGCGGCGACAAGTACCTGGCTGCGGACGACGCGACGCTGGAGCGCGGCAAGCTGGCCTTCGCCGACACGTGCGCGCGCTGCCATTCGAGCAAGGCGCCGCAGTTGCCGGCCGCGCTCGAACTCAACCCGACGCGCTGCGCGGGCCCGGGCTACGTCGACTGCTTCAAGCGCTACTGGGGCTGGACCCAGACCGAGGACTACAAGGCGCAGATGCGCAAGATCGTGCAGGCGCCGGACTTCCTCAAGAGCAACTACCTGTCGACCGAGGCACGCATCCCGGTCACGCTGCTGCGCACCAACGCCTGCAGTCCGCTGGCGACCAACGCGCTGGAGGGCAACATCTGGGACAACTTCTCGTCGCAGACGTACAAGAATCTGCCCTCGGTCGGCACCGTGACGCTCAGCGATCCCTTCACCGGCGAGCCCAAGCCCTACGCCATGCCGGCCGGCGGGCGCGGCTACACGCGCGTGCCCTCGCTGATCAGCGTCTGGTCGAGCGCGCCCTTCCTGCTGAACAACACGGTCGGCGACGCCAATGGCGATCCCTCGGTCGAAGGCCGCATGAAGGTCTTCGACCAGTCGATCGAGCAGATGCTGTGGCCCGAGAAACGCAAGGCCGACGCCATCCTCGGTGCGAGGGTGGGCGGCACCATCGACCGCACCACCGAGCGCAGCATGGTGACCATCCCGACCGGCTATGCGCCCGAGGCACTGCAGCCCTTGCAGGGCGCGCTGCACCGCTGGCTGCCGTGGCTGGTGCAGAAGGATGGCGACATCGTGCTCGGCCCCATTCCGCAGGGCGTGCCGGTGAACCTGCTGGCGAATCTCAAGCTGCGCGCCGAGAGCGATGGCCTGGGCGAGAAGGTCGAACACGTGAAAGACGCCGGGGACCTGCTGGTCAGGCTCAAGCTGGCGCTTGCGAGCGCGCCCGCCGGCGCCAGCGACGAGGACCTGCGCAAGCACTTCGCGGACCTGCGCGAGCCCATGCTCGCACTCAGCAAGTGCCGTGATTTCGTGGTCAATCGCGGCCACTACTTCGGCACCGCCGAGTTCAATCGCCAGGAGGGCCTGAGCGCCGACGAGAAGTCCTTCGGCCGCGAGCCCGAACTGAACGACGACGACAAGCGGGCGCTGATCGCCTTCCTGAAGACCTTCTGACGGCAATCGAAACGGGACGCATGCAGGGCACCGACGCGAGCGACTGGGACTACGTCATCGTCGGGTCGGGTGCGGGCGGCGGGACCCTTGCGGCCCGATTGGCCGAGGCCGGCATGCGGGTCTTCCTGCTCGATGCCGGCGGCGATCCGCGCGCCGGCCACGCGCGCCTGCCGGACGACTACGACGTGCCGGCCTTCCATGCCTTCGCCTGCGAGAACCCGGCGATGCGGTGGGATTTCCACGTCCGCCACTACGCCGACGAGGCGCGGCAGGCGAAGGACTGGAAATACCGGGCGGGGCAGGGCGTGCTCTATCCGCGCGCCGCCGGCCTGGGCGGCTGCACCTCGCACAACGCGATGATCTTCATGCTGCCGCATGCGTCGGACTGGAACCACATCGCGCGGCTCACCGGCGACCCTTCCTGGCGGGCGACCCGCATGCGCCGCTATGCGCATCGCGTGGAGGACTGCCGGCACCGGCCGGTGTGGCGCGCGCTGCGGCATGTCGGCCTGGATCCGACCGGGCACGGCTGGGGCGGCTGGCTGCGGACCGAGAAGTCGATCCCGCTGTCCGTGCTCGGCGACGAGGGCCTGGTGCGGCTGCTGCGCGACACCGCGAGCGGCTTCACCCGCAGCCTGCCGACGCCCTGGCTCAGCACCCTGCGCTGGCTGCGCGGGGGGCTGGGAGACCCGAACTCGCGGCGCCTGCGGCCCGGCAGTTTCGAAGGCCTCTGCTACACGCCACTCGCGACCGCCGGCCACCGCCGCAGCGGCGTACGCGAACGGCTGCTGGAGGTCGCGCGGCGCCATCCCGGGCACCTGCACCTGGAGCTGGATGCGCTCGCCACCCGCGTGCTCTTCGACGCCGATGGCGGCGCCAGCGGCGTCGAGTACCTGAAGGGCGAGCGTCTCTATCGTGCCCACGCGGCGCCCAGCGATGGCGCGGGCGCGAAGCGCGAGGTGCGGGCCCGGCGCGAGGTGATCCTCTGCGGCGGCGCCTTCAACACGCCACAGCTGCTGATGCTGTCGGGCATCGGTCCGGCGGCGGAACTGCAGGCCCACGGCATCCCCGTGCGGGTCGATCTTCCCGGGGTCGGCAGCAACCTGCAGGACCGCTACGAGGTCGCCGTCACGCACCGCATGCCTTCCCCCTGGGAGGTGCTCGAGGGCGCCCGCTTCGAGCGCGACGACACGCTGTGGCGCCATTGGCAGAAGGGCCGCAGCGGCGTGTACGCTTCCAACGGCGCCGCGCTCGGCGTGATCTTGCGTTCGCTCGGCGCCGAGCGGCAGGGGCAGGCGCCGGACTTGTTCTGCATGGCGCTGTTGGCACGCTTCGAGGGCTACTTCAGCGGCTTCTCGCGCTGGATTCGCGATCAGCCCGACCAGTTGACCTGGGCCGTGCTGAAGGGCCACACGAAGAATCGCGCAGGCACCGTGCGCCTGCGCTCGGCCGATCCGCGCGACATGCCGCTGGTGAATTTCCGCTACTTCGAGGAAGGCAGCGACGCGGCCGGCGATGACCTGAAAGCCGTGGTGCAGGCCATCCGCTTCGTGCGCCGCATGACGGCGCCGCTGCTGAAGAGCGGGTGGATCGCCGAGGAGCTGTCGCCGGGCCCCTCGGCCGACAGCGACGAAGCGCTGTCCGATTACGTGCGCAACACCGCCTGGGGCCACCATGCCTCGTGCTCCTGCCCGATCGGCGACGCGAAGGCGGGCGGCGTGCTGGACAGCGCCTTCGCGGTCCACGGCGTGAAGCGGCTGCGGGTGGTGGACGCTTCCGCCTTCCCGCGCATCCCGGGCTTCTTCGTCGCCGCGGCCATCTACATGGTGGCGGAGAAAGCCGCCGATGCGCTGCTGCATGAAGCACGGCGCACCCCTCTTTCGGCAAATTGACGAAGCGCGCCGAATGCGTTGACACTTTGCGAACGACGGGGCTTCCCCGGAGGAGAAGGCACATGGCCTATGACGTGCAACAGCTGCTCGACATGTCGCAGCAGCAGCTCGACGACCTGTTCCGCGCCAGCCCGCCCGGAGACATTCCTCACGGCGAGGCCGAGGGCACCGCGATCATTGCGCCCGGCACCCGCTACACGGAGTCGATCGCGAGGATCATCAATTTCTTCGGTTGGCAGGGGAAGGTGTTCGACGCCGAGAAGGGCCTGCTGAAGAACAAGGTCAGCATCTTCGGCGTGCAGGCCATCGTCGCCAAGGTTTCCCTGGGCGACAGCTGGCTCGACGGCAAGCCGTGCATCGTGCTGGACTACTCGGACACCTCCATCGTGGCGCAGTGGATCCGGGACGAGATCCGGCTCATCGGGCCCGGTCTCTATCTCGGCAAGGTCTATTGGGGCAAGGAGCGGCTGATCGACTTCTGCCTCAAGTTCTGATGCGGTGACTCCCCAGTCCCATTTCATGGTGATCGCAGCGGTCGCCGATGGCCGCGAGGCCAGCCTGCGCAATCTGCTGGACACCATGAACCTGAAGCCCGGAATGGCCGACCCCGCCAACGCGCTGGTTCCCTTCGGCGTCTTCGAGCGGCTGCATTTCGCGCGCTTCGCGCTGCTCACCGACACCACGCTCGGCGACCTCGAGGCCTTCGGCCTGCCGCGGCCGCGCGTGCCGCTGTACCTGAGCTTTTTCGGCGAATGCGACGGCCCGGCCGACCAACAGTTGGCCGAGTTCGTGGAGGTCGCGGGCAATGGCTTGCGCCGCATCTTCGCGCACTGCGAAAGCTTCGATGCGGGAGGTCTTCTGTTCGCATGGCTCAAGTCGCATTCGCTGCCGGTGGCCGCAGGCTACGTCAACCGCATCGGCCGCACCGTGCGCCAGGTGCGCGAGGACAGCGCGCTGCAGCGCGCGCTCGCCTCGCAGGTGCCGCGCGACATTTGTGCCGAAGCGATCGATCCGCAGGCGCTGCGGCACCGGCTGCTGGCCTTCGTGCAGGCCGAGCAGCTCGAGGGGCGGCTGCTTCTGACCTCGCCGGAGCGCACGCCGTCGGGCTGGCTGCTGCGCAATTCTCTCCATGCGATCGCACTGCCGCTGGCCGCGCTCGTCGTCGTCGGCCTGTTGTTTCGATGGCCACTGCTGTGGTTGCCGCTGATCGTGGCGCTGGCGTTCGGCGTCTGGCAGCTGCGGCGCCACGAGAAGAGCGACCCCGAGTTCTGCCCGCGCCCGGACCGCGCCGCCGTGCTCGAGATGCAGCGGCTCGAGGATCACGATCTCACCAACAGCTTCACGGCCCTCGGCCCGGTCAAGCCGGGCCTGTTCCGGCGCTGGCTCACGCAGGCGATCCTCTACGCGATCGACTATGCCTGCCGCCACCTGTTCGGCCGCGGCCACCTGGCGCGGGTTCAGACCATCCACTTCGCGCGCTGGGTCTTCCTCGACGGCAAGACGCGGGTGCTGTTCGCGAGCAACTACGACGGCAGCCACGAGAGCTACATGGACGACTTCATCAACAAGGCGGCCTGGGGCCTGAACCTGATCTTCAGCAACGGCTTCGGCTGGCCGCGCACCGCCTGGCTGCTGAAGGGCGGTGCACGGCACGAGCTGCGCTTCAAGTACTACCAGCGCCGGCACCAGTTGCCGACGCAAGTCTGGTACAAGGCCTACCCCGGCCTCACGCTGACCGACCTCGAGCGCAACCGGCGCATCCGGGAAGGCTTCGATATGCACACCATGAGCGACGCGCAGGCGCTGGCCTGGCTGAGGCTGCTATGAGCATTCGACCGGTCGAACTCGAGGACGTCCAGGGGCTGGTGCGCCATGGCTACCGGAAGATGGCCGAGTCCAGCTTCCTGCTGCTGAGCGTGAAGGACCCGGACGCCGCTCGCGCCTGGCTGGCCGTGGCGCCCGTGAGCAGCGCGATGGAACAGAAGGAGGCGCCGACGACCGCGCTCCAGGTCGCCTTCACCAGCGCGGGGCTGCGGGCGCTCGGCCTGCCGAAGGACGTGGTCGAAGGCTTCTCGTCGGAATTCCTCGTCGGCATGAGCAGCGACGAAAGCCGCGCGCGCAGGCTCGGCGACATCGGGCCGAACGACCCCTCCGGATGGCGATGGGGCGGCTCGCCGGACAGGATTCCGCACGTGCTGTTGATGCTCTACGCGGAGCAGGGCGGTCTCGAGGCCTGGCAGCGCAGCGTGCTCGCGCAGTGCCGGCAGGGATTCGAGCCGATGGAGGGGCCTCCGCCGCCCGCGGTCCGGGAGGACGTCGAGCCCTTCGGCTTCGCCGACGGCCTCTCGCAGCCGTCCCTCGACTGGGATCGCGAGCGCGCAGTGCGCGACGAAGAGCGCGGCGACTACGGCAATGTGTCCTGTCTCGGCGAGTACCTGCTCGGCTATCCGAACGAATACGGGGCGTACACCGACCGCCCCTTGCTCGACCCGGAGCAAGACCCCGACGAGATGCTCGCGCGCGCCGAGGACGCACCCGACAAGGCCGATTTCGGGCTCAACGGCAGCTACCTGGTGATGCGCCAGCTGCAGCAGCACGTGGGCAGGTTCTGGCGCTTCGTCGACGCCGAGGTCGGCGGCGACCCGGAGCTTCGCAAGCAACTGGCCGCGACGATGGTCGGCCGCACCACCGGCGGCGAGCCGCTGGTCGGGCACACGGGCGAGCAGATCGCAGGCGTGAAGGACGCCGACAACAGCTTCACCTACGCCAGCGATCCCGAGGGCCTGCGCTGCCCGATCGGCGCCCACATCCGGCGCAGCAATCCGCGCAACGCCGACCTGCCCGCGGGCCCGCCGGGATGGATCTCCTGGGCACGGCGCACGCTCGGCTGGGATGCGCAGGCGCTGGCCGCCGACCATGTCTCGTCGACCCGCTTCCACCGGCTGCTGCGCCGCGGCCGCGCCTATGGCGAGCGGATGTCGATCGAGGAAGCCCTCGCATCGCCTGCCGGCGAGGCCGACGTCGCCGGCCTGCATTTCATCTGCCTGGGCGCCAACATCGCGCGCCAGTTCGAGTTCGTGCAGTCGGCCTGGTTGTCGGGCCTGCGCTTCGACGGCCTGTCCGGCGAGAGCGACCCGCTGATCGGCCACCACCTGCCGCGCGAAGACGGCACGCCGACCGACGGCTTCTCGATCCCGCTCGACTCCGGTCCCGACCGCCGGGTCTGCGGCCTGCAGCAGTTCGTGACCGTGCGTGGCGGCGCCTATTTCTTTCTGCCCAGCCTGCGGGCGTTGCGCTACCTCTCGAAGGGGCCTTGATGAACTCGAATGCCAGCCGCCCGACGCCACGCGCCAACACCGGCTCCGCCTGGCGCAACGCCGTGAGCGACGCGGGCATGGTGCTGTTGCGACTGGAGCGCCGCTTCGACCCCTTGCTGCGGCCGGCCTTCGATGCCTTCCTGCGCGATCCACTGGCACGCTTCACGACCGCGCTGATCAACAGCCGGCGCAGCGACGAAGGGCTCGCCATCGCCGAGGAACGGCTCTTGCCCGACGAAGAGAGCTTTACCGATTCGATCGTCAAGAGCTTCACGCGGCAGATGAGCGACCTGTGGAAGCCCGGCGGCTTCGAGCGCGGCGGCAACACCAAGACCCAAGGCATCGTGCGCGGCGAGTTCACGGTGCACGAAGACATTCCGGAGCACATGAAGCGCGGCATCTACGCCACGCCGCAGACCTTCCGCTGCTGGGTGCGCTTCTCCGGGCCCGGCCCCTACATCACGCCGGACATCGACGACGTCGGCTTCATGAGCATCAGCATCAAGCTCATGGGCGTGCCCGGCCCGAAGCTGATGGAGGAGGAGCAGCACACGCTCGACATGTTCGCCGTCTCGACGCCGACCTTCGTGACGCCCGACGCCAAGGCCAACGCGGCGCTGCAGCGCGAGAGCGTGAAGAACGCGCAGATCTTCTACTTCGTGAACCTGCACGATTCGCACGTGCTCGACCTGGTGATGCAGTCGCTCTTCATCAAGACCCAGAGCAGCCCCTTCGAAGCGCCGTACTTCAGCTGCGTGCCCTACCTGATGGGGGAGGGCCAGGCGATGCAGTACTCGGTCTGGCCGAAGTCGACCAGGCGCACGCCGATCCCGCGCCTGCCGCTGCGCCCGCCCGACGACTACCTGCGGCAGGCGATGGTGTCGGCGCTGGCCAACGACGATGTCGAGTTCGACATCCGGCTGCAGATGCAGACCGACCCGCACCTCATGCCGATCGAGAACGCCGGCGTGCTGTGGCCCGAGAAGCTGTCGCCGCGCATCACGGTGGCGACCCTGCGCCTGCCGCGGCAGCGCTTCGATTCGCCGGCGCAGATGGAGTTCGCCAAGCGGCTGTCGTACAACCCCTGGCACACCATTGCCGACCATCGCCCGCTCGGCAACCAGAGCCGCGCGCGCAAGCGCATGTACTGGGAGCTCGCGAAGCTGCGGCATTCCATGAACGCGGTGCCGCACTACGAGCCGAATGGCGACGAGGTGTTCGATTGAGCCTGTTCGATCGAAAAACGGGTCGCCAAGGATCCGAGCCGCTTCGGCAAGGCCTCGTCAGCTTAGCCTCCAGGCAAACAACCGAGCTCGACATGATCGTCCACACCTTCGGCCCCGCCTGGAACTGCATCGACCTCAGTCCGTTCGTCGTCAAGCTTCTGACCTGGCTGCGGATGGCGCAGTTGCCGTGCACCACTCAGATCGCCAACGTGCGCAAGATGGGCAACGACAAGCTCCCGGCCTTGACGCTGGACGACGGCCGGCTTCTCAACGATTCGCAGCAGATCATTGACACGCTGCGCCAGTTGAATCGGGACCCGCTGGGCGCGAACCTCGTGGGCTATCACCAGCGGATGCTGTCGCAGTACTGGCCGGAACGGCAAGCGGTGTCGACTTGACCCCGTTCGTTCTGCGGTGCCGCCCGCCGCGAGGCGTTCGAATAGCTGCGGGAACAGCCGTCCTTTTCCTGCCCCGGGTTGCCAGTGCGCGCGTTCCCGAGCCCAATGGCGTCAGGTGCGGCGCCGACCCGAGACGTACCGACACCGCCGCGAATCCGACATCCGAAAGGTGGCCGCCGATGAAGCACTTCCTCATCAAGTACCAGTTCAAGAACGGCACGGCAGAGGCATGGCATGAGCACATCCGCCAGTTCATCGCCTGGCTGGACACCGAGCCGGCCGTGAAGGGCAAGATCTCCTACCGCTGCCTGAAGGAGCGGGATGGCCCCGGCTACTACCATCTCGCCGCCGCCTCGGACGAGCAGGCAATCAAGGCATTGCAGAGCCAGGATTTCTTCAAGCGCTATACCGAGGAAAGCAAGCGCGTGGCCGGCGGAGAGGTCGAGGTCGTGCCGCTGGAGTTGATTGCGCAGACGTCCTGAGGGGGCGGTCAGGCAGGGAACTCGACGCCGCGCTGGCCGGGGTGCCAGGGAGGGTACTTGTGCATCACGCGCGCGAAGACCGGTGCCTCGAGCCGCGCGGCCAGCCAGGCGTGCAGGCGCAGCCAGGGCTGCGCCTCGAACCACGCCGCATCAACCTGGGCGAACTGACGCACAAAAGGCGCGATCGCGATATCGGCGAGCCCGGGCGTGTCGCCGTGCAGACAGGACCGGGTCTGCAGCAGCGTCTCGAGCCGCGCGAGGAAGAGGGCGCCTCGTGCGCGATGTGATTCGGCACCGGCATCGGCCACCGGTTGCCGCTCCGGATACTTGTAGCCATCCAGGTGCCGCTTGAAATCGCCATCGCATTCGGCGATCAACGCCAGCATCTCGTCCAGCGTCGAGTGGGCGGGCCGCAGCCAGCCCTCCGGATCGTTGCGCCGCAGCGCCCACAGCATGATGTCCAGGCTCTGCTCGATCACGCGACCGTCCACATCGACCAGCACCGGCACCGTGCCCTTGGGTGAGGCAGCCAGCAGTTCGGCCGGCTTCTCGCGCAGCACGACCTCGCGCAGTTCGCACGCCTGGCCGCTCGCCGCAATCGCCATCCGCGCCCGCATCGCATAGGGGCAGCGGCGGAACGAGTAGAGCACGGGGCGGGCCGCGGCCCTCAGATCAACCGGCGGATCGTTTTCTTGCGCCATACGAACCGGTAGTAGCAGGCCTGCAGCGTCAGCATCGCGGTGAAGGCCACGGGGTAGGAGATCCAGATGCCGTTCAGGCCCAGGCGGTGGCTCATCCACCACGCCACCGGCACCTCGATCAGCGCGATGCAGAAGATCGAGATGGCGGTCGGCACCAGCACCGAGCCGCTGGCCCGCATGATCCCCGAGAGCGCCGCGCCCATGCCGAAGATCACGGTGCTCCAGAGCATGATGTGCAGCAGCGTCTGCGCCACCTCGATCACCGGTTCGCTGGTGATGAAGAAGCCCATCAGCGGCCGCGAGAACAGGTAGCCCAGCACCACCAGCGAGCCGGTCAGCACCAGGTTCATCAGGAGCGCGGTGCGGGTGATCGCGCCGAGGCGCTGCACCTGGCCGGCGCCGATCGCCTGGGCGCCCAGGATCGAGGCCGTGATCGCGATCGAGATCGCCGGGAACTGCACGTAGGCCACCACCTGGTTCACGGCACCGTAGGCCGCGGTGGCGTTCGAGCCGTAGGCATTGACGAAGGACAGCAGCGCGATCTCGGCCAGCGAGACGACGATCATCTGCACGCCCGTGGGTACGCCGACCTTGAGCACCGCCTTGAGCAGCGCCGGACGCACGCGCAGGTGCCGCATGAAGTCGGCATCCGGCGCCAGCGGGCTCTTCTTGCGCCGCAGGTGGAAGGCCAGCCAGGCAGTCGCGACCACGAAGGAGACCACGGTGGCCCAGGCGCCGCTCGCCACGCCGAGCTGCGGCAGGCCGAACCAGCCCCTGATCAGCGCCGGCGTGATCACCAGGCCGAGCCCGGTCGAGATCATCAGCGTGTAGAGCGGCGTCACGGTATCGCCGACGCCGCGCAGCATGGCGGTCGACAGCAGGAACACGAACAGTCCCGGCATCGCGATCAGGATGATCCGGGCGTAGCGCGTGGCATCGGGCAGGATGTCCGGCGGCGTGCCCAGCAGGCGCAGCATCGGCTCGGTGAAAGCGCCGCCGAAGATCGCCACGCAGAGGCCGAACAGCACGCCCACCGTGAGCGTGGTGCCGGCCACGGCGCGCGCCTTGTCGGGCTCGCGCGCGCCCCAGGCCTGGCCGATCAGCACCGAGGCGCCGGCGCCCAGGCCGATCGTGAAGGCGATGAAGAAGAACATGATCGGGAAGAAGCCCGACACCGCCGCCAAGGCGCCGACGCCGATCATCTGGCCCAGGTAGACGTTGTTGAGCGTGCCCGACAGCGACTGCAGGATGTTGCTCAGCAGCATCGGCGCGAGGAACAGCAGGAACACCTTCCACAGCGGCTTGGAGGCCATCGCGGCCATGCGCGGGTTGGCAGGCGGGGCGACCGGCGGCGGCGCCGGGTCGGCCACCGCTGCGGGAGGTGCCGCGATCTCGCCGGCATGCCGGATGCCTTCGGCGTCGATGGCGTTCGGATTCGTTGCGGTCATGCCTGGCTCCAGGCCGCCGTGGCGAGGTGTTTCAGGTGCCCGGCGACATCTTCCGGCCAGGGGCCGATCAAGGCTTCGAAGCGCTCACGCTCGCCCGCGAACAGGGCCCGCGTGGCTTCCTCGAAGCCCGGCAGGGCTCCGGCGATGGCGGTCATGAACCGGTAGGCGGCTTCACGTGCCGCACGTACGGCATCACGGTCGGCGTTGACCCGGCTTGCATCCTGTACCAGCCGCCGGAGCGCCACGGAGGCACCACCGGGTTGGCGGTTGAGCCAATCCCAATGGCGCGGCAGCAACGTGACTTCGCGCGCGACCACGCCCAGCTTGGGGCGTCCCACGCTGCGGCGCGTTTCTGCATGGGATTCGGAACTGGCATCGGCAGCCGGCGTGACCACGCCGGCCCTGTTGTGTACGTCGAAGTCGAGCAAATCGCCGGTCTGCTCGTCGAACACGAGATAGGGCGCGTCGTCTGCGCGTTCGCGCAACTGCGCGAGCACTTCGGCCTTGCGCCCTCGAGCGATACGCTTCAGGTCGGCAAATACGATCAGGTTGATGGGCGGAGCGTCGGACGACATGTCGGATTTCTTTGTTCTTGGAATCAGGGCAAAAAGAGGTGGGTAATCTACCCGCTGGCGGACTCAGGCGCGCGATGCTTCGTCTCCACACAGCGCCAGCATTGCGGCGTTGATCTCCGCAAGGCGTGCCGGGTCCAGCGCTTGCACGGCTTGGGTACAGATGGCTTCGACAGTGACGATGGCGTCCAGCATCACCTTGCGCCCCCCGGTCCGGATGGCGGCATGCCGGCGACCCTCGTCCCCGGGAGCGGACAGGCGCTCGGCAAGGCCCGTTTTCTCGAGCACGACCATCTTGCGCATCAGGGCGCTCATCGGCAGCCCCAGAAGCTGCGCAAGGTCCGTCATCCGCATCCGTCCCTGGTCGGCATGCAAGAGACCATGGAGCAGCGTGAAGTCGCCGAAACTCAATCCGTGGAAGGCCCCGAGATCCTCTTCGAGGCGCAGGCTCAGGCTGGCGTGGGCACGTCCGATGCCCAGGCAGAAGGCGAGTGCATCGACCGTCATGGTGCGTTGTACCCGCGCTCCCCGACGCACTGGAGCTCGTCGCGCCAGAGAGCGAGCAGAGTCTCGAGTTCTGCGGCGCGGTCGAACGCCGGGTCGTCGCTTTCCTTGACCCGCGCCATCACCTCGAATCGGAAGTGCGCGGCGCCGTGTTCGATCCAGTCACGCATCAGCGCCTTGTTGCGGTGCGCGCGCATGCCCAGCTCGAAGCGCGCGCGGCTCAGTGCGGCCTCGACATGCAGGCTGCCGGCCAGGTAGATGCGGCCGTTCAAGGTGTTCGTGATGGCAAAGACACCCGCCGGGCGCAAGGTGTCTTTGTAAGTCCGCGTCAGGGCGCGTCGCGCTTCTTTGGGCAAGTTCATGCCATTTATATTACCCGGGTATATTTAATTAATCAATATACCCGGGTAAAAATAAGAGGCTCAGCCTGCCCGCAGGCGCCGCCAACTGCGACGAATGCGGCGTGTCAGCGTCCGCAAGAGGCGCCAGCCACGGGTCTCGCGAACGTGCGTCAGCACGCCGTCCTTCCAGACTTTCCAGCGCGGATAGAAACGCGCGAACCATGGGATGCGCATCAGCGCCGGCTCGACCAGCTGGAACAGCCGTGCCAGGACCGCGGTCCCCACCAGCTTGGCAGCGAGCAGCAGCAGCAGGGCGCTCATTGCGTGCCCTTCGCCGAGCAGGAAGAGTCCGAAAAGCTTGACTGGCAGCAGCATCAGCGCCGGCAGAAAAAACGCCAGCACCGCGCCCCAGGGCGGCAGCGCGCGCACCGTGGCCTCGATGCGCGCCCAGATGCGCAGCCGCGCCAGCCGGGCTGCGCCGCGGGCCAGCGGCTCCCAGCCCCACTCCTCGAACAGCAGCACCGGCACCAGCAGCGCCATGCCGAGCAAGCTCAGGAGTTTCTTCAGGATACCCATTCGGCGTGATTGTCCCCCTGGGGCCTATGGCAAACTTCCGCGCTTTATCCGCCAGGCGCCAAGGGCGCCGTCGTCCCTGGGACTTTCCTCCTCATCCATGCAGAAAATCATTCGCCAGCTCGCGGCCGAGATCAAGGTCGGCGAGCACCAGGTGAAGGCTGCCGTCGAGCTGCTCGACGGTGGCGCCACCGTGCCCTTCATCGCCCGCTACCGCAAGGAGGCCACCGACGGCCTCGACGACATCCAGCTGCGTGAACTCGAGGCCCGCCTGTCCTATCTGCGAGAGCTCGAGGATCGCCGCGCCGCGGTGCTGAAGAGCATCGATGAGCAGGGCAAGCTCACCCCTCAGCTGCGCAGCGCGATCGAACTGGCGCTCACCAAGCAGGAGGTGGAGGATCTCTATCTGCCCTTCAAGCAGAAGCGCCGCACCAAGGGCCAGATCGCGCGCGAGTTCGGCATCGAGCCCCTGGCCGACAAGCTGCTGGCCGATCCCGCGCTGGATCCGGCGCTCGAGGCGCAAGCCTTCCTGCAGCCGGCCACGACGCTGGACGACGGCAAGCCGGGTCCGGATTTCTCGACCGTCCCGGCCGTGCTCGATGGCGTGCGCGACATCCTCTCCGAGCGCTGGGCCGAGGACGCCCCGCTGGTGCAGCGGCTGCGCGAGTGGCTCTGGGCCGAGGGCCTGCTCAAGTCCAGCCTGATGGCGGGCAAGGACGAGAACAACGCCGACATCGCCAAGTTCCGCGACTACTTCGACTACGACGAGCCGATCGGCCGCGTGCCCTCGCACCGGGCGCTCGCGGTGTTCCGCGGGCGCGCGCAGGAGATCCTCGACGCCAAGCTGGTGCTGCCGGTGGAGCCCGAGCCGGGCAAGCCCTCGATCGCCGAAGGCAAGATCGCGCTGTACCTCGGATGGAGCCATGCCGGCCGCCCGGCCGACGACCTGATCCGCAAGTGCGTGGCCTGGACCTGGCGGGTCAAGCTGGCGCTGTCGACCGAGCGCGACCTGTTCACGCGGCTGCGCGAAGAGGCCGAGAAGGTCGCCATCAAGGTCTTCGCCGACAACCTGCGCGACCTGCTGCTGGCCGCACCGGCCGGCCCGCGCGTCGTGATGGGCCTGGACCCGGGCATCCGCACCGGCGTCAAGGTGGCGGTGGTCGATGCCACCGGCAAGCTGGTCGAGACCGCGACCGTGTTCCCGCACGAGCCGCGCAAGGACTGGGAAGGTTCCCTGCACACGCTGGGCAAGCTGTGCGCCAAGCACGGCGTGAACCTGATCGCGATCGGCAACGGCACCGCCAGCCGCGAGACCGACAAGCTGGCCGCCGACCTGATCAAGCTGCTGGCCAAGATGACGGCGCAGGCCGGGGCGCCGGACGTCAATGTCGACAAGGTGGTGGTGAGCGAGGCCGGTGCCTCGGTCTACTCCGCCAGCGAGTTCGCCTCGCAGGAGATGCCGGATGTCGACGTCAGCCTGCGCGGCGCCGCCAGCATCGCGCGCCGCCTGCAGGACCCGCTGGCCGAGTTGGTCAAGATCGATCCGAAGTCGATCGGCGTCGGCCAGTACCAGCACGACGTGAACCAGAGCGAACTCGCGCGCACCTTGCACGCGGTGGTCGAGGATTGCGTCAACTCGGTCGGCGTCGACCTCAACACCGCCAGCGTGCCGCTGCTGTCGCGCGTCTCGGGCCTGTCGGCCAGCGTCGCCAAGGCGGTGGTGCGCTGGCGCGAAGCCAACGGCGCCTTCGCCAGCCGCCAGCAACTGCTGGACGTCAGCGGCTTCGGCGCCAAGACCTTCGAGCAGAGCGCGGGCTTCCTGCGCATCCGCGGCGGCAGCAATCCGCTCGACATGACCGGTGTGCATCCGGAAACCTATCCGGTGATCGAGCAGATGATCGAGAAGACCGGCAAGCCGGTGGCCGAGCTGATGGGCCGCGCCGACATGCTCAAGACCCTGAAGCCCGAACTGTTCGCCAACGAGAAGTTCGGCGTCATCACGGTCAAGGACATCTTCGGCGAGCTCGAGAAGCCCGGCCGCGACCCGCGCCCCGACTTCAAGGTGGCGCGCTTCAACGACGGCGTCGACGACATCAAGGATCTGGTCGAGGGCATGGTGCTCGAGGGCACGGTGAGCAACGTGGCGCAGTTCGGCGCCTTCGTCGACCTCGGCGTGCACCAGGACGGGCTGGTGCACGTGAGCCAGCTCTCGCACAAGTTCGTCAACGACGCGCGAGAGGTCGTCAAGACCGGCGACATCGTCAAGGTCAAGGTGATGGAGGTCGACGTGGCGCGCAAGCGCATCGGCCTGTCGATGAAGCTCGACGCGGCGCCCGCGCGCCGCGATGGCCCGCGCGACAACCGCTTCGAGGGCGCAGGACGCGGCCAGCAGGGTCCGCGACGCGACAACTCGCCGCAACCGGCCGGCCAGATGGCCTCGGCCTTCGCCAAGCTGCAAGGGCTGCGCAAGTAAGTGGCCGCCGTGGGCCGGAGCGCACGATTCTTGCCAGCGGACCCGGCATGAAAGCGCTTCGGATCTACGCCGGCCCGGCGGCCCGCGAACACATCGCCGCCCACGGCCTGCGGCCCGCCGACGTGCGCACCATCCCGGGGGCTGCCGGCGGCCCCAAGGGATTGGTGCTCGGGCCGATCGACCGCTTCCTGTTCGGCGACTGGCTGCCGCGCTCTTCGCAGCCGGTCGACCTGGTCGGCGCTTCCATCGGCGCCTGGCGGCTGGCCAATGCCTGCCTGAGCGATGCCCGGACCGCCTTCGAGCAGTTCGAGCACGGCTACATCCATCAGCATTTCGAGGTGCCGCCGGGCCAGAAGCGGCTGAGCGCGAAGCAGGTCAGCGCGCAGTTCGGCGAAGGGCTGCGCAGCTTCTACGGCGGCCGCGCGGCGGAGGTGCTCGGGCATTCGCGCTACCGGCTGCACGTGATCACCTCGCGCGGGCGGCACATCCTCGGGCGCGAGGGCAGGGCGCGCACACCGGTGGGCTACCTGGGCGCCTTCCTCGCCAACAGCGTGCACCGCAAGAGCCTGGGCGCCTGGCTCGAGCGCGTGGTGTTCTCGACGCCGGGGACGGCGCTGCCCTTCGGCACGCGGGATTTCCGCACGCGCCAGGTCGACCTGGTCGAAGCCAACTTCGAGCTCGCGCTGCAGGCCTCGTGCTCGATCCCCTTCATGCTCGAGGCGGTGCACGACATCCCGGGCGCGCCGCGCGGCGCCTACTGGGATGGCGGCATCACCGACTACCACCTGCACCTGGATTACGGCAACGCCGAGGGCATCGTGCTGTATCCGCATTTCCAGCAGGCGGTGGTGCCGGGCTGGCTCGACAAGGGGCTCAGGTGGCGTCACAAGCCGACCGGCTTCCTCGACCACATGGTGGTGTTGGCGCCGGATCCGGCGTGGGTCAGGACCTTGCCGAACGGCAAGCTGCCGGATCGCAACGACTTCATCCGCTATGGCAACGACCTGCAAGGGCGCATCAAGGCCTGGGACGCCGCAGCGGCGGAGTCGAAGCGGCTGGCGGACGAGTTCGCGCAGTGGCTGGACGCGGGGTGCAGCGAACGGGACGTGCGGCCCCTCTAGGAGCCGACGGCGCTACAGTCGCAGCACGCACTGCACCACTCGAAGATTTCCCATGAACCCCCTCCGAATCCTCGGCCTTGTCCTGATCTTCGCGGGTCTCCTGGCGCTCGCCCTGGGCCATGTCAGCTTCACCAAGTCGACCCACCAGATCAAGATCGGGCCGGTCGAGCTCGCGGTGAAGGAGAAGCAGGACATCGAGCTGCCGGTCTGGGCCGGCATCGGCGCGATCGTGGCGGGCGGCGTGCTGGTGGTGGTGGGGAAGCGCAAGCGCTGATGCGTCTCAGCCCCGGAACAGATCCCGGTGCTGCCCCCGAATCAAATGCTTCTGCAGCTTGCCGGTCCCGGTGCGCGGGAACTCGGCCACGAACACGATCGCCTTCGGGGTCTTGAATCCGGCGAGGCGTTCGCCGCAGTGCGCTATCAGCGCCGCCTCGTCGAGTGTCGACCCGGGCCGGCGCACCACCACGCCGGTGATTGCCTCGCCCCAGTGCGGATGCGGCAAGCCCACGGCCGCGGCCTCGGCAATCTCGGGGTGCTCCATCAGGCAGCGCTCGACCTCGACCGAGGCAACGTTCTCGCCGCCGGTCTTGATCACGTCCTTGTAGCGGTCCTCGAACCAGATCGCGCCGTCCTCGTCGATGTGGGCGACGTCGCCGCTGTGGAACCAGCCATGGCGCAGGCACTCGCGGCTTTCCTCGGGCATGTTGAGGTAGCCGTTCATGACCTGCGGGCCGCGGTAGACCAGCTCGCCGGTCTGGCCGCGCGGCAGCAGCCGGCCTTGCTCGTCCATGACGGCGACGCGCGTCAATGCGGTGGCGGTCCCCCAGGTGGCCGACTTGCTCCATTGATGCTCGGGGCGCTGCATGCAGGTCGCAGGCGTGAATTCGGTCTGGCCCGATCCGAGCACCACGTCGGCGTTGGGGAACATTGCATGGATGGCCGCGAGCCGTTCCTGCGGCATCGGCGCCATCGCGTACATCGCGCGCCGCAGGGTGGGGAAGGTGCGTCCCTGCAGTGCGGGGTGGCCGAGCAACAGGCCATACATCATCGGCAGCAGGACCACCAGGTGCACGCCTTCCGCTTCGAACAGCGCCGCCGTCCGCTGCGGTTCGAAGCCCTGGGTCAGCACCAGCGTGCCGCCGATGATCATCAGCGGCAGCACGACGCTGTTGAGCATTGCGCAGTGGAACAGGGGCAATGCGACCAGCGAGGTGTAGCCCGGCCCGCCCTGGAGCGACAGGGCACCGGTCAGCCCGGCCATCGTGACCGCCAGATGGCTGGTGAGCACGCCCTTGGGGGTCGAGGTCGTGCCGCTGGTGTAGAGCAATTGCACCACGTCGCGGTCCCGGACCTCGACCTCGAGCGGATCGGTGCTTCCGCTGGCCAACAATGTGTCGAAGTCAGCGCCGGTATGGACGCGATGTTCGAGCATCGGGAGGTCTTCGGCCAGCACGGCTTTCGACAGGTCGGCCAGCGGGCCCTCGACCACCAGCACGCGGGCGCGGGCATCGCGCAGGCACCAGGCGATCTCGCCGGAACGCAGTCCCAGGTTGACGGGGGCGCAGACGAGGCCGGCCCGGGCGCAGGCGAAGTACGTCAACAGCAGTTCGGTGCAGTTTCGCGCCATCACGGCGACCACGTCCTGGTGCCGCAGCCCCAGGCCGCGCAGCGCGTGCCCCAGCTGATTGACCTGGCGATCGAAGGCGGCGTAGCTCAGTCGACGAGCGCCGTCGACGATGGCCACCTGGTGGGGATAGAGATCGGCGCTGCGCGTGATCACGTCGCCCACGCAGACTCTCTCGATCAGATTGCGCCCGAGCGCGCCCGGGCCTCCAATGTCATGCTGAGGCATTGCCGAATCTCCCTGTGCTTGTATCGCGCAAAGATAGGGTGGCCTCCGCGACCCGTCTTGTGCGAACTGGCTAGACGCCGGGCCGCGGCGCCGCGACGGGCAACCCTGAGCTTCGGCGCACCTGCCGCCCTAGGAGCGACGAGACCAAGGCCAGGCTCGAGGCGATGGGCATCGGGGGACTGAGCGATGGCGTTTCAGGCGGCCCGTGCGATCGCAGCCCCCACCGAGGCCAGGGTCGCATTGCGCGCCTCCATCGAGGCCGTGCTCTGGGTGAGGTAGACCGCGGCCAGGATCGGCGCGCGGCCCGGCGGCCGCAGGATCGCGATGTCGTTGGCGGTGCCCTGGTCGCCGGAGCCGGTCTTGTCGCCGACCGCCCAGTCCGGCGGCACGCCGGCGCGCAGCCGCTGGCCGCCGGTCTGGTTGGCGGCCAGCCAGCGTTCGATCTGTGCCCGCGATGCCGGCGAGAGTGCATCGCCCAAGAGAATCTTGTGCATGTTGTCCAGCATCGCGCCCGGCGTCGTGGTGTCGCGCGGATCGCCGGGGCGGGCCTCGTTGAGCGCGGTCTCGATGCGGTCGAGCCGCGTCTGCGCGTCGCCCAGCGAGCGCGCGTAGCGCGTCAGGCCGCTCGGGCCGCCCAGGCTCGCGAGCATCAGGTTGCCGGCCGTGTTGTCGCTGCGGGTGATGGCGGCCTCGCACAGCTGCGCCATCGTCATGCCGTCGCCGCCGACGCGCTTTTCGGTCACGGGCGAGTAGGCCACGAGCTCGGCGGCGGTGAAGACGATGCGGCGGTCCAGCCGTTCCTTCCGCTGGTCGACACGAGCCAGGATCGCCGCGGCGGCCAGGAACTTGAAGGTGCTGCACATCGGGAAGCGCTCGGCCTCGCGGTGCCCGGCGCGCGCGCCGCTGGCGGTGTCGAGCACCGAGACGCCGAGGCGGGCGCCGCTGGACATCTCGATCTCGGCGAATCGCGCCGAGAGCGCCGCCTTGCCGTCCGCGCGGGCAAGCGCGGAAGCGCCGGCCAGGGAGGCCAGCAATACGGCTGAAAGGTGTCGTCGCTGAATCATTCGTTCTCCTGAAAGAAGACGACTTTCGGTGTTTCAGGTCAGCGGCACAATCGATCGAATTTTGCAGATCGCAAAAGAAAATCTATCACCTCCAATGACCCGCCCCCATCTTCCCCTCAACGCGCTGCGGGCCTTCGAATGCGCCGCGCGCCATCTCAGCTTCACGCTCGCGGCGGCCGAGCTCCACGTGACGCAGGCGGCGGTCAGCCAGCAGGTGCGCGGCCTGGAGTCGAGGCTCGGCGTGGCGCTGTTCCGGCGCCTGCCGCGCGGCCTGGCGCTGACCGACGAAGGCCATGCGCTGCTGCCGGTGCTGGTCGATGCCTTCGGCCGCATGGAAGCGGTGATCCAGCAGTTCGACAACGGCCATTTCTTCGAGGTCCTGAGCATCGGCGTGGTCGGCACCTTCGCGGTCGGCTGGCTGATGCCGCGGCTGCGGCTGTTCCGCGAAAGCTGCCCCTTCATCGACCTGCGCCTGATGACGCACAACAACGTGGTCGACCTGGCGGCCGAAGGGCTGGACTTCGCGATCCGCTTCGGCGATGGCAACTGGCCGGGCCTGCTGGCCGACCCCTTGCTGCCCGCGCCGCTGACCGTGCTGTGCGCCCCCGCGGTGGCAGTCCGCGTGCACCGGCCGCAGGACCTGGCGCACGAGACCCTGCTGCGCTCCTACCGGGCGGAAGACTGGCCGGGCTGGTTCGCCGCCGCGGGCCTGGACTGCCCGGCGATTCGCGGGCCGGTGTTCGATTCGTCGCGGCTGATGGTCGAGGCGGCCGTGCAAGGCGCGGGCGTCGCGCTGGCGCCGGCCTCGATGTTCGAGCGCGAGCTGCAGGAGGGGCGCTTGATGCGGCCGCTGGCCATCGAGGTGATGACCGGCAGCTACTGGCTCACCCGCCTGCGGTCGCGGCCGTCGAGTCCGGCGATGGGGCTGTTCCGCAACTGGCTGCTGGCCGAAGCCGGCGCCCCTTACATCGACGCTTCGAGCATCTGACGGTAGTCGTCGCGGGTCGCGAGCCGCGGGTTGGTCTTGTGGCAGTGGTCGGCCATCGCGCCGTCGATCACGGCCTCGAAGATCGCCTTGGTGACGCCGACCTCGGCCAGGCCCTTGGGCAGGCCCAGGCGCGCGCTCATGTCGCGGATCGCGTCGCCCAGGTCGCCGGCCGAATCCAGGTGCATGGCCTGCGCCATGCGCTGCAGGCGCTGTTCCTTGCGGACCGACTCGGCGCCGGCGTTGAAGTGGATCACGGCCGGCAGGAAGAGGGCGTTGAGGGTGCCATGGTGCAGCCGCGGATCGATCCCGCCCAGGCTGTGGCTCAGCGAATGCACGCAGCCCAGGCCCTTCTGGAAGGCCATTGCGCCCTGCATCGAGGCGCTCATCAGGTTGAGCCGCGCCTCGCGGTCGCTGCCGTCGCGGGTGGCGCGTTCGATGTGGGCCCAGGCACGTTCGAGGCCATCGAGCGCGATGCCGTCAGCCGGCGGATTGAAGGCCGCCGACATGAAGGTCTCCATGCAATGGGCGATGGCGTCCATGCCCGTGGCCGCGGTCAGCTTCGGCGGCAGGCCGAGCGTGAGTTCGGGGTCGCAGATGGCGGCCTTGGGCATCAGGAACCAGCTGTGGAAGCCGAGTTTTCGATGGTCGTCGACGATCACGATCGCGCCGCGCGCGACCTCGCTGCCGGTGCCGCTGGTGGTCGGCACGGCGATCAGCGGCGCGACCCGGTCGGTGATCTTCGGCGAGCCGCCTTCGATGGTGGCGTAGGTCTTGAGCGGGCCTTCGTGCGTGGCGGCGATCGCGACGCCCTTGGCGCAGTCGATGGCCGAGCCGCCGCCCACCGCGATCAGGCCGTCGCAGCGCGCCTCGCGGTACTGCGCGGCCGCCAGCCGCACCGCGGCCTCGGTCGGATTCGAGGGCGTCTGGTCGAATACCGCCACTGGCAGGTCGCCGAGCGCGTCGAGCGCCTTCTGCAGGATGCCGGCGGCGCGCACGCCGGCGTCGGTGACGACCAGCGGCCGGGTGATGCCGATGCGCTCGCATTCGCTGCGCAGCAGCTGGATCGCGCCGAAGTCGAACTGGATCTGGGTCAGGTACTGGATGAGGGCCATGGGGAAGACGCCGGTGTTGCGGACGGTACGATGCGGGCCTTCGAATCTAACAAGCACCGACGCCCTTGGACACGAAAAAAACCCTTGCGCTTGTCACCAGCGGTACAACCCGTCCATGGCCGCGCTGACCGCCAAGATGGCCAGCGTGGTCGAACGCATGGCCCGCGCCGGGCGCCCGCCGCTCCATTCCCTGACGCCGGCCGACGCACGCGCCGCCTACGAAAAAGGCGCCGGCGTGCTCGAAGTCCCCAAGCCGCAGCTCGCGCGCGTCGAGGACCACAGCGTGCCGGCGCGCGACGGCCATGCGCTGCCGGTGCGCCTGTACGCGCCCTCCAGCGACGTGCTGCCCTTGCTGCTGTTCTTCCACGGTGGCGGCTTCACGGTCGGCAGCATCGCGACGCACGACACGCTGTGCCGGGTGCTGAGCCAGCGCAGCGGCTGCGCGGTGATCTCGGTCGACTACCGGCTGGCGCCCGATCACAGGTTTCCGACCGCGGCGAACGACGCCTGGGATGCGCTCGCGCACATCGCGAAGCACGCGGCGCAATGGGGGCTGGACGGGTCGCGGATCGCGGTCGGCGGCGACAGTGCGGGCGGCACGCTGGCCGCGGTGTGCGCCATCCTGGCGCGTGACGCCGGCCTCCCGGTCGCGCTTCAATTGCTGATCTATCCCGGCACCGCGGCCCACCAGGACACGGACTCGCACCGGCGCTACGCCGAGGGCCCGCTGCTCGGCGAAGCGCTGATCAGCTGGTTCTTCGGCCTCTACGTTCATTCCAAGGCCGAACGCGACGACTGGCGCTTCGCGCCGCTCAACGCGGACGATGTCGATGGTGTCGCGCCGGCCTGGATCGGCCTGGCCGAGATCGACCCGGTGGTCGACGAGGGCATCGCCTACGCCGACAAGCTGCGCGCCGCCGGCGTCGCGGTCGACCTCGAGATCTACCGCGGCGTGATCCATGAATTCGTCAAGATGGGCCGTGCCATCCCCGAGGCGCTGCAGGCTCACGCCGATGCCGCCCATGCTCTGAAACAAGCCTTGCAACCATGACCGATCTCCACAAGAAATCCGACTTCCGCTTCTTCCATCGCCTGCGCGTGCGCTGGGCCGAGGTGGACATGCAGAAGATCGTCTTCAACGCCCACTACCTGATGTACTTCGACACCGCGATCGCCGACTACTGGCGCGCGATGGCATTGCCCTACGAGGAGGCGATGCAGGCGCTCGAAGGCGATCTCTACGTGCGCAAGGCCACGGTCGAGTTCAATGCCTCGGCGCGGGTCGACGACCTGCTCGACGTCGGCATGAAGTGCCAGCGCGTGGGCAACTCCTCGATCGTGTTCCACGGCGGGCTGTTCCGCGGCGAGCAGCTGCTGGTGAGCTGCGAGCTGGTCTATGTGTTCGCCGATCCGGCCACGCAGACTTCGAAGCCGGTGCCGCCGTTGCTGCGCGAGGTTCTCGCCGGATATGAGGCCGGCGAACCGATGCGCGAGGTCGCCACCGGCGACTGGGCCCAGCTCGGCGAGGGCGCGGGCAAGGTGCGGCGCGAGGTCTTCATCGAGGAGCAGCGCATCCCCAAGGAACTCGAATGGGACGCGCACGACGCGACCGCGCTGCATGCCGTGGCGCGCAACCGCCTGGGGCAGGTGATCGCGACCGGCCGCATGGTGCCCGAGGCGCCCGGGCTGGCGCGCATCGGCCGCATGGCGGTGCACCGTACGCTGCGCGGCGGCGGCCATGGCGAGGCCGTGCTGCGGGCGCTCGAGGCCGCGGCGGCGGCGCGCGGCGACAGCGAGGTCACGCTCCACGCCCAGCGCAGTGCCGAGGCCTTCTACACGCGCCTGGGCTACGCGCCGCATGGCGAGCCCTTCGAGGAAGCCGGCATCGCCCACATCGAGATGCGCAGAAAGCTCTGAGCCACCGGCGGGATTACCCGATGGCAGCCGGGACCCGGCACGCCCAAGATGTGCGCCTCGCAGCTTTTACGGAGACACATCGATGGCCAACTTCGTTCTGGTTCATGGCGCCTGGCATGGCGGCTGGTGCTACAGGGACACCGCGGCGGCGCTGCGGGCCGCCGGGCACACGGTCTTCACGCCCACGCACACCGGCGTCGGCGAGCGCTTTCATCAGTCGGCCGAGAACATCACGCTCGAGACTCACATCCGCGACGTTTGCGGCTGCATCGAATGGGAAGAACTGAGCGACGTGATCCTGGTCGGGCATTCATATGGCGGCATGGTGATCACCGGCGTCGCCGACCGCATGAGTGACCGCATCCGCTCGCTGGTCTACCTCGATGCCTTCGTGCCCGAGCATGGCGATTCGCTGATCGGGCTGCTGTCCAAGGCGCTGGTGCCCGAGGTGGCGGCCCAGTTCATCGGCGCCTTCCGCGGCACCGCACTGCAGGATCACAGCGGCCTGATGCAGCCGATCCCGGCCGAGATGTTCAACATCGCGATGGCCAACCGTGCGCGGGTCGACCGTCTGTGCCGGCCGCAGGCGCTGGCCACCTTCGACATGCCGCTGCTGCTGACCGGCGCCGGCGACAAGGTCGCGAACCGGCTCTACATCCTGGCCGACGGCTGGGACCCGAGTCCGTTCCGCCATTTCGCGGCCAAGGCAGAGGGCGCGGCCGGCTGGCGCGTCGTGAAGATGCCGTGCAGCCATGACGTGATGGTCGATATGCCGAAGGAACTGGCTGCGGAGCTGTTCAAGTTGGTGGCCTGAGTTTTTGGTGGAGGGTGGCGGCGGCGGCGGGCAGTGTGCCCCGGGCCGGCCGACGTCACCGGCCGCTTCGCGGCTGCCCTGCGCTGCTCGCGGTGCCTCAACGGCCAGCCCGGGGCATACCGCCCGCCGCCGCTGACACGCTGGGGTTGCATCGGCGTTGGAGACGCCACCGATCTTCGAACACCCCTGAGCCCGGCATGCGGTGCGGGACCGGCGATCCCCTCTGCGCCGCTGAGGAGCGCAGCCTTTCGCGGATCAGGGCTCGCGACTGTTTGAGCCGAAGGCGAGTTTGAGCGAGACCCCGCGAAAGGCGAGCACCGCAAGGCAGCCCGAAGGGCCGGCGCAGTGGGGTCGACGGGCCCGCACCGCATGCCGGGCGGCCCCCAAAACTAGGCGAAAAGGCCCAGGCCCAGGACGCCGCCCGCGCCGCAAATGTTAGTCTTGCCGCCCCATGAACCTGAGGACCAAGATCGTCGCCCTCGCGGTGGCGCCGCTGCTGGTCGCGCTGATGCTGGTGGCCTTCGCGGTGCGCCACCAGGAGCGCGACCTGGCGCAGCGCGAGCGGGCGCTGATCGAGAAGACCTACATGGCGCAGCGGCGCAGCGAGCTGCGCAGCTACGTCGACCTGGCCGTGAGCACCGTGCGGCCCTTGTACGATGCCGGCCTCGACGACGAGGCCGCGCGCGCCGAAGCCCTGCGCCGCCTGGCCGCGCTCGACTACGGCAACGACGGCTATTTCTTCGTCTACGACCTGCAGGGCCGCTCGCTGATGCATTCGCGCCAGCCCGAGCTGGTCGGCCGGTCGCTGTGGGAGCTGCGCGACTCCCAGGGCCGCCTCACCATCCAGGACCTGATCGCGCGGGCGAACGAAGGCGGCGGCTATGTCGAGTACCAGTGGCGCAAACCTTCCAGCGCGCAGCTGGCGCCCAAGCTCGGCTATGTGACCGCGTTGCCGCGCTGGAACTGGATGGTCGGCACCGGCCTCTACCTCGACGACATCGACGTCGCGATGCAGACCCTGGACCGGCAGATGAACACCAACGTCACGACCACCATGCTCTGGATCGCCGGCATCGCCGCGCTGTGCCTGGCCGTGGTCAGCGCCACCGGGCTGCTGCTGAACCTCAGCGAGCACCGCATCGCCGAGGCCCGGCTGCGGCTGCTGGCACGCCAGGTCGTGCAATCGCAGGAGGACGAGCGCGCCCACTTGGCGCGCGAGCTGCACGACGGCACCAGCCAGACGCTGGTATCGGCCAAGCTGATGATCGAATCCGCGGTCGATGCGCTGGAGCGCGCGCGCCAGCAGGTGCCGCCGACACTGGGCAAGGCGCTGCAGCGGCTCAATGAATCGCTGGTGGAAGTGCGGCGCATCTCGCACCGCCTGCGGCCGGCCCTGCTCGACACGCTGGGCCTGCCGGCGGCGCTCGAACGGCTGGGCGCCGAGTTCGGCGACGAGGGCGGGGTCGCCGCCTCGGTCACGGTGCAGGGATTGCCGCGCGAACTGCCGCAAGAGGTGAAGACCGCGCTGTTCCGCGTTGCGCAGGAGGCGTTGACCAATGTGCGCAAGCACGCCGGGGCGCAGCAGGTGGGCATCGTGCTGGCCTTCGCGGGCAAGGCCGTGCAGCTCGAGGTCAGCGACGACGGCAGCGGTTTCGACGAGGCCGCGCTCGAACTCGATCCGAAGCGCGGGATCGGCCTGCGCAACATGCGCGAGCGCGTGGCCGCCATCGGCGGCTCGCTCGGCGTGCGCTCCGACCGCGACGGCACCTCGATCCTGGCCGAGGTGCCGGTGGTCGCGGGGGAGGGCGCATGACGGCCTCCGCGGTGATCCGCCTGTTCCTGGTCGACGACCATCCGCTGGTGCGCGACGGCCTCCGGGCCCGGCTCGGTCCGCTGCCGGGACTCGAGATCGTCGGCGAGGCCGGCAGCGCCGCCGAAGCGCTGGAAGGGATCGCCGAGACCCGCCCTGGCCTGGTGCTGGCCGACGTCGGCATGAAGGGCATGAGCGGCATCGAGCTGGCATCGCTCTTGCGTGATCGTCAGCCCGAAGTGCGGGTGCTGATGCTCAGCATGTACGACAACCCCGAGTACGTGCAGCAGGCGCTGCAGGCGGGCGCCCGCGGCTATGTGCTCAAGGACGCGCCGGCGGCCGAGATCGTCGCCGCGATCGAGGCCGTCGCGGCCGGCGGCACCTTCCTGAGTTCGGCGGTGTCGCAGCGGCTGTTCGCCAACCAGCAGCCGCGGCCACTGCTGACGCCGCGCGAGAGCGAGATCCTGTCGGCGCTCGGCCGCGGCGACTCGAGCAAGCAGATCGCGCGCGAGCTCGGCCTCAGCGTGCGCACAGTCGAGGCGCATCGGCAGAGCATCAAGCGGCGGCTCGGGCTCGAAGGCCAGTCGGCCCTGATCAAGTACGCCGTCGAACACGCCCGGGAGTTCAAGGGCAGCTGAACGATTGCCTAGGGTTATCCCTTAGGTGATGCCACGCGCCCGATTCGCGCGGTGCAACCGATGCCGGCGCGGCCCAGGCTCGCCAAACTCCCGGGGGTTCATTTTCCGGAGACATCCAATGCACAGCATCCGCCGCCACCTGGTGTGGCTCGTCGTGGCCGTGGTCGGCGCCTTTGCGCTCGGCACCGTGGCCCTGTCCCGCGGCGAAGCCATCAATGCGCTCTGGATCGTGGTCGCCGCGATCTGCACCTACCTGATCGCCTACCGCTACTACAGCCTGTTCATCGCCACCCGCGTGCTCGGCCTGGACGGCGGTCGAAAAACGCCGGCGCACCGCCACAACGACGGCCTGGACTACGTGCCGACCGACAAGAACGTGCTGTTCGGCCACCACTTCGCGGCCATCGCCGGCGCCGGTCCGCTGGTCGGCCCGGTGCTCGCGGCGCAGATGGGCTACCTGCCCGGGCTCCTGTGGATCCTGGCCGGCGTGGTGTTCGCGGGGGCGGTGCAGGACTTCATCGTGCTGTTCATCTCGACCCGCCGCGACGGCCGCTCGCTGGGCGACCTGATCAAGCAGGAGATGGGCACCGTGCCCGGGATGATCGCGCTGTTCGGCACCTTCATGATCATGATCATCATCCTCGCGGTGCTGGCGCTGATCGTGGTCAAGGCGCTCGCCGAATCGCCGTGGGGCACCTTCACGGTGGCAGCGACCATCCCCGTGGCGGTCTTCATGGGCCTCTACCTGCGCTACATCCGTCCGGGCCGCATCGGCGAGGTCTCGGTGATCGGCTTCGTGCTGCTGATGGCGGCGATCTTCGGCGGCCAGGCCGTGAGCATGAGCCCGACCTGGGGCCCGATGTTCACCTTCGACGGCAAGGCCCTGACCTGGATGCTGATTGGCTACGGCTTCGTCGCCGCCAGCCTGCCGGTGTGGCTGCTGCTGGCGCCGCGCGACTACCTGTCGACCTTTCTCAAGATCGGCACCATCATCGCGCTGGCCATCGGCATCGTGTTCGTCGCGCCGACGCTGCAGATGCCGGCCGTGACCCAGTTCGCGCAGGGCAACGGCCCGGTCTGGTCGGGCAACCTGTTCCCGTTCCTCTTCATCACCATCGCCTGCGGCGCGGTGTCGGGCTTCCACGCGCTGATCTCCTCGGGCACCACGCCGAAGATGCTCGACAACGAACTGCACGCGCGCTTCATCGGCTACGGCGGCATGCTGGCCGAGTCCTTCGTCGCCGTGATGGCGCTGGTGGCGGCCGCCTGCATCGACCCGGGGGTCTACTTCGCGATGAACAGCCCGGCCGCGCTGGTCGGCAGCACGCCCGACGCGGTGGCGCAGACCATCTCGGGCTGGGGCTTCGCGGTCACGCCCGACATGCTCGTGCAGACCGCCAAGGATGTCGGCGAGAGCACCATCCTCGGCCGCGCCGGCGGCGCCCCGACCCTGGCGGTCGGCATGGCGCACATCCTGCACCAGGTGATCGGCGGGCAGGCGATGATGGCCTTCTGGTACCACTTCGCGATCCTGTTCGAGGCGCTCTTCATCCTGACTGCAGTGGACGCGGGCACCCGCGCCGGCCGCTTCATGCTGCAGGACCTGATGGGCAGCTTCGTGCCGGCGCTCAAGCGCACCGACTCGCTGCCGGCCAACCTGATCGCGACCTTCCTGTGCGTGGCGGCCTGGGGCTATTTCCTGTACCAGGGCGTGGTCGATCCGCTCGGCGGCATCAACACGCTGTGGCCGCTGTTCGGCATCTCCAACCAGATGCTGGCCGCGGTGGCGCTGATGCTCGGCACCGTGGTGCTGTTCCGCATGAAGCGCGAGCGCTATGCCTGGGTGGCGGCGGCGCCGGCCGCCTGGCTGCTGATCTGCACGCTGACTGCGGGCTGGCAGAAGATCTTCTCGGCCGACCCGAAGGTGGGCTTCCTGGCCCATGCCTCGAAGTACGCCGACGGCCTGGCGCAGGGCGTGCTGATCGCCCCCGCGAAGACGCCCGAGGCGATGGCCCGGATCGTCTTCAACGACCGGCTCGACGCCGGGCTCTGCGCGCTGTTCATCTTCGTGGTGCTGAGCGTGCTGGTGTACAGCGTGCGCAGTGCGCTGGCGGCGCGCCGGGCCAACCACCCGACCGCCCGCGAGACGCCCTTCGAGCCGATGGTGCCGTCGGCCGCGGCCTGATGGCCAGCGGCGCCAGCCTGGCCGAGACCGGGCGCTACCTGACGCGCTCGCTGGCGCAGTCGCTGCGCCTGATGGTGGGCCTGCCGGACTACGACACCTACCTGAGCCACATGGAACGCACGCATCCGGACCAGGCCCCGATGAGCTACGAGGCCTTCTTCCGCGAGCGCCTGGAGGCGCGCTACGGCGGCGGCAAGGGACGGTGCTGCTGACGAACACCGCGCGGCTTCGCGCGGCGGCTCAGGGATCCCGGCCGGTCTTCAGCGGATAGCCGGCTTCGCGCCAGGCTTTCATGCCGCCATCGAGCGCGACCGTGTGAAGGAAGCCCATCTGGCGCAAGGTCGATGCGGCGAGCGTCGAGATGTAGCCCAGCTCGCAGCAGCTCAGGATGCGCCGCGTCGGGTCCGGCAGGTCCTGGTTGACGCGCAGCTCGAGCTGTCCGCGCGGCAGCAGCCGGGCGCCCGGGATGTGGCCCGCCTCATAGGCATCGCGCTCGCGCACGTCGAGCACGATGAGGTCGTCTTCGGCGGCCTCCACGCGCCCCTTGAGTTCGGCCAGCGACATGAAAGGCACGGCCGCCGTGGCCTCGGCCAGGAGTCGCGCCACCGTCTTGCCGCCGCTCATGTTCGTGCGCAATGCTTCGGTGATGTGCGTGGGCATCGTGAGATTGAGGCTGCGCATCATCTCGACGAAGGCGCCGCGCTCGCGCTTCTGCAGGCGCGGGTTGGACGCGAGCTCCTCGGCGATCGTCGAATGGCTGCGGCCCTTGTAGTCGTGCGCCGGGCACACCTTGAGTGCCGGGTCCAGCCGCAGCACGCGGTTGAACAGGCTGTCGTAGAGCGCTTCCGGGTCGCCGCTCGGGAGGTCGGTGCGGCCGGTGGCGCCGATGAGCAGCGTGTCGCCGGTGAAGAGGCGATCCCCCACCAGCAGGCACATCGAGTCCGCAGTGTGCCCCGGCGTGTGAAGCACCTGCAGCCGTAGCTTGCCGAGCACGACCATCTCGCCGTCGCCGAGCCGCATGTCGACGAAGGGCGCCGGGCTTGCGCGATGCATGACGACCGGCACGCCCAGCTGGCGCGCGAGCTCGCGGGTGGCCGAGAAATGGTCGGCGTGGGTGTGGGTGTCGATCAGGTAGCGGATACGCACGCCGTCACGGGCGGCGAGGGCGATGTAGTGATCGATCTGGCTCAGCTCGGGGTCGATCAGCGCGGCCGCGCAGGTCTCGTCGCAGCCGACCAGGTAGGACTGGCAGCCGCCGGTCGCAATCTGCTCGAAGACCATGGGGTGTGCGTCCTGCGACCGTTCGGCGGCTTCCGGAGGGCCTGGATCAGCCCGGCTGCTTGACCACGCGGAGATAGGGCTTCGGCGACTTCCAGCCGTCGGGGAACAGCTTCTTGGCGTCATCGTCGGACACCGAGCCGGCGATGATCACGTCCTCGCCGTTCTTCCAATTGACCGGCGTGGCGACCTTGTGCGCGGCGGTCAGCTGCATCGAATCGAGCACGCGCAGGATCTCGTCGAAGTTGCGGCCCGTGGTCATCGGGTAGGTCAGCATCAGCTTGATGCGCTTGTCGGGACCGATGACGAAGACCGAGCGCACCGTCGCGTTCGTCGCCGCGGTCCGCCCTTCGGAGGTGCCCGCCTCCTCGGCCGGCAGCATGTTGTAGAGCTTGGCCACGGCGAGATCGGTGTCGCCGATCATCGGGTACTTGGGAAGGTAGCCCTGGGTCTCCTCGATGTCCTTGGCCCAGCGGTCGTGGGCGTCGACCGGATCGACGCTCAAGCCGATCAGCTTGGTGTTGCGCTTGGTGAACTCGGGCTCGATCTTCGCCATGTAGCCGAGCTCGGTGGTGCACACCGGTGTGAAGTCCTTGGGATGCGAAAAGAGGATCGCCCAGCTGTCGCCGATCCAGTCGTGGAACTTGATCGGCCCCTTGGTGGTGTTGGCCGTGAAGTCGGGAGAAACGTCGTTGATGCGCAGTGACATGTCCGCTCCTTGAGAGAGGTCATCGACAGAAGCCCGCGGCCGGCAAAGATGCGACCAACGATCCGCTGCCGCAGGACGAACGGAAAGTACACCACGTTCGGGAGCAGGAAACAAGCGCGCCGGCCCCAAGCGCGGCGACGCCGCCAACGGGAATGTGTACCGCCTGCGTACCCTTCGTCCTGGCCCTAGATATCTTCCAGCAGCGCGTAGGGCAGGGGCTCCACCGTGAGCGCAGGTCCATCGGCAGCCTGCGCATGCAGCCCCCCGGCATCGACCGCGGCGATCTGGATCGAGATCAGCGCGGCCCATCCGCCGCCCGGCGCCGGCGCGGCCTGGGCCACGGTGCCGACCGGCTGCTCCGCGTCGTTGGCCGCGAAGACTTCATCGCCGACCGCCACCTCGTCGCTGGCCTGCACGAGGTAAGTGCGCCGCTTCAAGGTGCCGCGGAACTGGCTGCGCGCCACGATTTCCTGGCCCGGATAGCAGCCCTTCTTGAAATTCACGCCGCCCACCGATTCGTAGTTGAGCATCTGCGGCACGAAGGCTTCGACCACCGGCGTGCTCAGCGTCACGATGCCGCTGCGCACCTCGCTCCAGGACCAGAGCGCCGGGTCCAGCGCGGCGCCCTGAGGCGCGGCGCTGCCGGCCGGTGCGATCCACAGCGCACGCGGAACGCCGTCGGACGGGTAGAGAGTGACCGCGTGGGCGTCGCCGACCGCGCTGGTGCGCCCCGGCGGCGCGCCGGCATCGACGCCGTTGGCGATCAGCGCGGTTCCGGCGATGCCGTAGAGCACGAATTCATCGCTGGCGTCACTGAGCTTGGCCTTGGCGCGCAGCACGTACATCGACAGCCGCTTCAACGTCGCGGCGAGGATGTCGCGGCTGCACACCAGCAGCACCAGATCGGGCTCGGGCCGGATACCGACAAAGCTGGCGATCATCCGGCCCTTGGCAGTACACAGGGCCGCCAGGCGGGCTTCGGAAGCGTCGAGCAACGCGAAATCCTGGGTCAACTGGCCATGCAGAAAGTTCGCGGCATCAGGGCCAGCGGCTCGAATCACACCGAGGTGGGAGAGGGCGGTCACGCCATTCAGAACGACAGGGGTCATCGCTGAATTATCATGGCCGGCTTCGTTCCGTTCGGCCCGCAGGGCTACCTCGTTTCTCTGTTCGCCTCCTTTTCCGGAATCCGTGCGCCGCTTCCTTCTCACTCTCTTTCTGCTGGCGTCCCTCGTCGCGCTGGCCGCAGGCGCCGCAGGCCTCTGGTGGGTCAACCAGCCGCTCAAGCTGCCCGCGCCCAGTGTGGATCTGTCGGTCGAGCCGGGCACCACGCCGCGCGGCATCGCACAGGCGGTCGCCGACGCGGGCGTCGACGTGCCGCCTCAGCTGCTCTACCTGTGGTTCCGCTTTTCGGGCCAGGACCGGCAGATGCGCGCCGGCAGCTACGAGCTGGAGCGGGGCGTCACGCCGCGCCTGCTGCTCAACATCCTGGTGCGCGGCGAGGAGGCGACGCGCAGCCTGGTGCTGGTCGAGGGCTGGAACTTCCGCCAGGTGCGCGCGGCCCTGGCCAAGGCCGAGCAGCTCAAGCCCGAGACCGTGGGCCGCAGCGACGAGGAACTGATGGCCGCGCTGGGCCGTCCGGGCCAGCACCCGGAAGGCCGCTTCTTCCCCGACACCTACACCTACTCGAAGGGCTCGACCGACATCGCCCTGCTGCAGCGCGCGATGCGCGCCATGGACAGGAAGCTCGATGCCGCCTGGGCCGCTCGCGCCTCCGATTTGCCGCTCAAGACGCCCGATGAGGCGCTGATCCTGGCCAGCATTGTCGAAAAGGAGACAGGCAAGGCCCAGGACCGCGCCGAGATCGCGGCCGTCTTCGTCAACCGGCTGCGGATCGGAATGCCCTTGCAGACCGATCCCACCGTCATCTACGGCCTCGGCACCCGCTTCGACGGCAACCTGCGCAAGAAGGATCTGCAGGCCGACACGCCCTGGAACACCTACACGCGCAACGGCCTGCCGCCGACGCCGATCGCGATGCCGGGCAAGGCCGCGCTGCTGGCGGCCGTGCAGCCGGCGCAGAGCCAGTCGCTCTATTTCGTTTCCCGAGGCGACGGCACGAGCCAGTTCAGCCGATCGCTCGACGAGCACAACCGGGCCGTGAACCGCTACCAGCGCGGCGGCGACCCCAACCAGCGGAGTGGGCAATGAAGGGGCTTTTCCTGACCCTCGAAGGCATCGATGGCGCCGGCAAGTCGAGCCACATCGACGCGCTCGAGGCGCTGTTCAGGGCGCAGGGCCGCCAGGTCACGCGCACGCGCGAACCCGGGGGCACGCCGCTCGCCGAAACCCTGCGCGAACTGATCCTTGTGCAGCCGATGGACGCGCTGACCGAGTCGCTGCTGGTGTTCGCGGCGCGCCGCGACCATATCGTGCGCGTGATCGAGCCGGCGCTGGCGCGCGGCGACGTGGTGCTGTGCGACCGTTTCACCGATGCCACCTTCGCCTATCAGGGCGCGGGCCGCGGCTTCGATGCCGCTGTGCTCTCGGCCCTCGAACGCTGGGTGCAGGGCGCGCCGGGTGCGGCCTCCGGCCCGCTGCTGCAGCCCGACGTCACCCTGTGGTTCGACCTGCCGCCCGAGACCGCCGCCGAACGCCTGGCCGGTGCCCGGCTGCCGGACAAGTTCGAGTCGCAGCCGGTCGAGTTCTTTCGCCGTGTCGCGGCCGGGTACGCCGATCGTGCCGCAGCGTCGAATCGCTTCGTCCGCATCGACGCCAGCCAAGCGCGCGATCGGGTCTGGCAGCAGGTCGAAGCGGCCCTGGCAGGGCGCGCCCGATGACGGCGGACACCCTCCAGCCCTGGCTGCGCCAGCCGCTCGCGGAGCTGCTGCGCCAGCGCGGCCATGCCTGGCTGCTGCAGGGCCCCTCGGGGCTCGGGCAGTACGAACTCGGCCTGTCGCTGGCGGCGACCTGGCTTTGCGAGCAGCCCGACGAGGCCAAGACCCACGGCGCCTGCGGCCAGTGCCCGAGCTGCCATGCGATCCAGGTCCGCACCCACGCCGACCTGCTGGTGCTGATGCCCGAAGTCGCGATGCAGGCCCTGGGCTGGCCGTTGGACGAGAAGTCGCAGGCCGACATCGACGACAAGAAGCGCAAGCCCAGCCGCGAGATCCGCGTCGAGGCGATGCGCGACGCCATCGGCTTCGCCCAGCGCACCAGTGCGCGCGGACGCGGCAAGGCCGTGCTGGTCTACCCGGCCGAGCGCATGAACCTGATCACCGCCAATGCGCTGCTGAAGACGCTGGAGGAGCCGGTCGGCGACGTGCGCTTCGTGCTGGCCAGCGAGGCCGCATGGCAGTTGCTGCCCACCATCCGCAGCCGCTGCCTTGGCTTCACGCTGCCGTGGCCCGAGGGCGAGGCGGCCCGGGACTGGCTGGTCGGGCAGGGCGTTCCCGCGGCCGATGCGCCGGGACTGCTGCGCGCGGCAGGCGGCCGGCCCAGCGACGCGCTGCGCCTCGCCGGCCAGGGCCAGTCGCCCAAGGCCTGGGCCCTGCTGCCCAAGGCGATGTCGCGCGGAGATGTCGGCGCGCTGGCCGACCATGCCCCGGCCCAGGCCATCGGCGCGCTGCAGAAGCTCTGCCACGACCTGATGGCCACGGACTGCGGCGCCGAGCCGCGCTTCTTCGAGCCCGCCGACCTGCCCGCGGTACCGCCCCGGGC
Organism: Variovorax sp. M-6; assembly: GCF_052114385.1. NCBI lineage: Bacteria > Pseudomonadati > Pseudomonadota > Betaproteobacteria > Burkholderiales > Comamonadaceae > Variovorax > Variovorax sp. M-6. Next base: position 241,118 of record NZ_JBFREQ010000006.1, read on the forward strand.
GGCGCTGGCGCGCTGGTCCCGCTCGCTCGCGAATGCGGCAAAAACCGCAGAACACCCGTTCAATGCGGGCCTGATGCTGGAAGCGCTTGTGAGCGAGGCGAGAACCACCCTAAACTCGGCACGCCGCCGCCCATGAACACACCTGCCGCTCCTTCCCCCTCCGCGCCCGTCCGGCCCAGCGTCATCCAGCTGGCGATCAAGGAAAAGGGCGCACTGTATGCGGCGTACATCCCGCTGTTTGCCGAAGGCGGGATCTTCATTCCGACCGCGCGCGAGTACCGGCTGGGCGACGACGTCTATGTGCTGCTGACGCTGCCCGAAGACCCGCAGCGCTATCCGGTGGCCGGCAAGGTCGCGTGGATCACGCCGGCGCGTGCCGCGGGCAACCGCGCTCCGGGCGTCGGCATCCGTTTCCCCTCCGACGAGAAGTCGCGCCAGCTCAAGGCGCGCATCGAAGAGGCGCTGGGCGCCACCCTGGCCTCCGACCGCCCGACCCAGACCATCTGAGTCCGGCCCCATGACGCGACGCCGCGATCGCTGCGGCGGCCGCGCCATTCCGGGGCTTCCGACGCCTTAGCCGATCCTGCGATGTTCACCGACTCCCACTGCCACCTGACCTTTCCCGAGTTCGCGGACCAGATGCCGCAAATCCGCGCCGCGATGGCGGCCGCGCAGGTCGACCGGGCACTGTGCATCTGCACCACGCTGGAGGAATTCCCCGAGGTCCAGGCCCTGGCCGAGCGCCACGACAACTTCTGGGCCAGCGTCGGCGTGCATCCGGACAACGAGGACATCGCCGAGCCCACGGTCGAAGACCTGGTGCGGCGCGCCGCGCTCCCCAAGGTCATCGCCATCGGCGAAACCGGGCTCGACTACTACCAGATGGAAGAGCGCAAGGGCGGTCGCAGCATCGCCGACATGGAATGGCAACGCGACCGCTTCCGGGTCCACATCCGTGCCGCGCAGCAAACGCGCAAGCCGCTGGTGATCCACACCCGCGAAGCTTCGGCCGACACGCTGGCGATCCTGAAGGAGGAGGGCGAGGCGGGCGGGAGCCGGGCGGCCGGCGGCGTGTTCCATTGCTTCACCGAGACCGCCGAGGTGGCGCGCGCCGCACTCGACCTCGGTTTCTACATTTCGTTCTCGGGCATCCTGACCTTCAAGAAGGCGCAGGATCTGCGCGACGTCGCCGCCTTCGTGCCGCTCGACCGCATGCTGATCGAGACCGACAGCCCGTACCTGGCGCCGGTGCCGTACCGCGGGAAAACCAACAACCCGTCCTACGTGCCCTTCGTGGCGCAACAGATCGCGCAGTTGCGCCACTTGCCCGTCGAGGCGATCGCGAAGGCCACGAGTGTCAATTTCGAGACCCTGTTCAGCGGGGTCAAACATAATGAATCACTTTAAAAAACTTCTGTATCTTGCTGTTTTTGCAGCATCTTTTTCGGCACAAGCAACAGACTACGACGACTTCTTTCGTGCGGCCCGGGCAGACAACGTCAGTGGCATGAAGAGCCTGCTGGCCAAGGGATTCGACCCCAATACGCGCGACGACAAGGGGCAGACGGCGCTGCTGATCGCGATGCGGGAGCCTTCGCCCAAGGTGATCGACGTGCTGATCGCTTTCCCCAAGACCAACGTCGAGGCCCGCAATGCCAAGGACGAGAGCCCGCTGATGCTGGCCGCCATCAAGGGCCAGCAGGAGCTCGTGACCAAGCTGATCGCGCGCGATGCCGACATCAACAAGCCCGGCTGGACGCCGCTGCACTATGCGGCCACCAGCGGCCAGGTCGCGATCATGAAGCAGTTGCTCGACAAGGACGCCTTCATCAACGCGCAGTCGCCCAACGGCACCACGCCGTTGATGATGGCCGCGATGTATGGCTCTGCCGCAGCCGTCCAGTTGCTGCTCGACGAAGGCGCCGACGTCGCGATGAAGAACGAGCAAGGCATGACGGCCGCCGATTTCGCCGAGCGCGGCAAGCGACCCGACGCCGTCCAGTTGCTGGGCGCAGCCGCCAAGCCGAAGCGGCCCGCCGACGGGAAGTGGTAGGCCGGCAGGTCCGGCCGACAACAGCATCGGCTCGGCTCGCGGCCAGACTCAAGTTGAACGCGTAACGGCCCGCAACCCGCGGCCGCTGCCATCGGACGCCCGGAGCTTCCTCTTCGTGATTTATACAATGTATATTATGTTAAATCAAAGAAGCGATGGACGAACAGCCCAGGACGGGGCTCTCCAGAATTGTCACAACTCCTTCGTAGCATGGACAGCGGTCATATGCACCGGGGCCGGCACACGCCGTACTGCCCCTCCCGATTTTCATGAATGGAGTTTCAATGCGCGTCCTTCGACCCCTGGCTTTCGGCTTTCTCGCAGCCTCCTTGCTTTCCGCCTGCGGAACACCCGGCTCATCGACGCCAGCCGTTGACAACAGCCCGCTCGGCCAGGCCGAGTTCCGGACGCACAAGACGACCTACGGCGTCGTCTACCGCCTGCCCAAGGACGTCACGGACGTGCTCGACGCAAAGATCAACGCGCCCTTGAAACAGGACCTGCTGCGGCTGGGTCTGCAGGCCGAGGCCCAGAACCCCAACATCCCGCACGTCACGGTGGTCCACATCCACAGTGCGGACCCGGGCACGCCGCAGAAAATGCTCAAGGCGCTGCCGAAGCCGCCGGCGCCCATCCAGCTGACGCTCAAGACCTTCTACACGACCGAGGCGGCCAAGGATGCGGGCCGCCCGTGGTGGCTCGATCTCGGCATCGTGAAAAGCGGTCAAGGCTTCGAAGACATGATGGCGTTCAACACGAGCGTCACTGCCGCCGTGGCGCCGCTGCGCGATGGCCCGCTGCCGCGCGTGACGGGCCCGGTCTACGCAAAGATGGCGGAGCCCGGTCGGGAACTCGTCAGAACCGTGGGCGTGAGCGGCGTCAATGTCGTGAAGGACGGCAAGGAACTGCGGGCCCACAACCCCCACAACACGCTGGTCTACAGCATGGCGCCTTTCACGCCAGCGCTGCAGTCGTCGATGAAGCAGGTCGCCGAACAGATGAACGGCATCCTGCCCAACGGCATCGACACCACCTTCCGCGACGTGTCGATCGTGGAACTGGCCTTTGCCGGCAACGTGACGCGGGAGATCTACCGGATCAGCCTGGTCGACGGTTCGGTCACCGACATGGCCACCGGCGCGCGCGTGAACCGCTAGCAAAGCGATCTCGTCCGCGGGGCACTTGCCCTGCGGACGCGTCGCATCGTCGGTCGCTGACCCCGCGGGCCATGCCCGGATATTCGCCGTGGTCTTCTGCGATCGACTTGCGCCAGATCAGGGTCCGGCGCACGCTCCCTTTGGATACTGGACTCCCCTGCCCGCCAGGCAAAAGAGGCCTGTCATGGATGAGCGAATTCTTGTTCCCTTCGGCCTGCACCAGGCGGCGGCGCCAGTGCCCGAACGAGCGCCGGAGAGAGCCCTGGTTCGGCGCCCTCGCCTCGTCCTGGCCCTTGCATTCGCCTGCCTGTTGAATGCCTGCGCCGGCAGCGCTGTGCGCGCGCCCGGATTCGATGCGGCGAGTTCGCCCGGGCCTGCTTTCTCCTCGCTGGTACCGAGTCGCACCGCGACGGTGGTCGACATCAACACGCTGCGTGTCGGCCGCGACGAGAGCCGCGAAGGGATCGAAGTCGAGATCGCGTCGGAATTCGACTTCGCGGACCGCCTGCCCTGGTCGCTGCCAGCGAGCGTGCGGATCAGCCAGATCAGGGACGTCGCCTCGGGTGTCATCCTCACGAGCGACGGCTTGATCCTCACCAGCGCGCACGTGGTCGCGAACATCGACGAGGCCACCATCCGGCTGCACGATGGGCGACGCTTCCAGGCCCGGGTGGTCGGAGCCGATCCACGCACGGACGTCGCGCTGGTGAAGATCGAGGCCACGGGTCTGCCCGTTGCGGTCATCGGCGACTCGTCGCGGCTGGTGCCGGGCGATTGGGTGGCCGCGATCGGCGCACCGTTCGGTTTCCATGGCAGCGTCACGACCGGCGTCGTCAGCGCGGTGGACCGCCTCATCGGCGGCGCCGGCGAGATTCCCTTCATCCAGAGCGACGTCGTGATCAATCCCGGGAGCTCCGGCAGCCCCCTGTTCAACAGCCGCGGCGAAGTGGTCGCGATCAACTCGTTGATCTACAGCGGCAGCGGCGGCTACATGGGGCTGTCCTTTTCCGTGCCGATCAATCTGGTGATGAAGATCGCCGAACAGTTGAAGGCCACGGGCAGGGTCCGCCGGGCCCGCCTCGGCGCCGAACTCCAGGAAATGACACCCGCACTGGCCCGGTCCTTCGGCACGCCGGAGGCCAAGGGGGCTCTTGTGGTCCGGGTCGATGCCGAGGGTCCGGCCCAGGCCGCGGGTCTGCTGCGCGGAGACATCGTCACGGCGTTCGACGGCGTCGCGGTTTCGCGCTTCACCGAAATGGTGCAACGCGTGGCCGATCTCCCGCCCGGGACCCGCAGGCGGCTGGACGTCTGGCGCGCAGGAACCCGGCAGACGCTCTGGGTGACGCTCGCGGAGCAACCTGCTCCGCGGCGCACCCTGGGCGCGCCGGTTGCGGCGGTCTGGGGCGACGGCCTCGGCCTGCGCCTGGGCGAGCTGTCGCCGGCACAGCGACTGCAGCTGCAACTGGGCAGCGACAGCGGCCTGATGGTTCGCGAGTCCGCCGGGCTGGCGCGCAGCGAGGGCATTCGCGCGGGCGATCTGATCGTTGCCATCAACAACACCCGGCTCGAACGTGTCGAGGACTTCAGGCTGGCGCTGTTGCATCTGCCCCCGGGTCGGACCGTCGCGCTGCTCGTGGTGCGCGATCATCGCTGGGCCTATGTCCCGATCGGACTTCCGGATTGACGCACGCGGCCTGCCCTTCACCATCGCCTGCCGAAAGCGCATGATCGTCCCGGTCGCCATCGAAGCACAAGGACACCAGCATGCAACTCGGAATGATCGGCCTTGGCCGCATGGGCTCCAACATGGTTCGCCGGCTGCTCAAGAACGGCCATCGGTGCACGGTGTTCGACAGATCGGCCGCCGCGGTCGGCGCACTCGCCGAGGAAGGCGCCACCGGCGCCTCGTCGCTGGCCGACCTGGCCGCCAGGCTCGAAAGGCCGCGCGCCGTCTGGCTCATGGTGCCGGCCGCGGTGGTCGACCAGGCCATCGCCGACCTGTTGCCGCACCTGGACGCCGGCGACACGCTGATCGACGGCGGCAACTCCTACTACGTGGATGACATTCGCCGTGCCGGCGAGCTGGCGGCGAAGAAGATCGACTACGTCGACGTCGGCACCAGCGGCGGCGTATGGGGGCTCGAGCGCGGCTACTGCATGATGATCGGCGGCCCGCTCGCGACCGTCGAGCGGCTCGACCCGATCTTCAGGACCCTGGCGCCCGGCATCGGCACCATCGAGCGCACCCCCGGCCGGGAACAGGCGGCCGGCACTGCCGAGAACGGCTACCTGCGATGCGGCGAGAGCGGTGCCGGCCACTTCGTGAAGATGGTCCACAACGGCATCGAGTACGGCATCATGGCCGCCTATGCCGAAGGCATGGGCATCCTGAAGGCCGCCAACATCGGCAGCAAGCAGCACGACATCGACGCCGAGACCACGCCGCTGCGCCACCCCGAGCGCTACCAGTACGACCTCGCGCTGCCCGACATCGCCGAGGTCTGGCGCCGTGGCAGCGTCATCGCATCCTGGCTGCTCGACCTGACGGCCACCGCGCTGGTCGAGGATCCGGCGCTGGCGAAGTTCGCCGGCCGGGTCTCCGATTCGGGCGAAGGCCGCTGGACCCTCAAGGCGGCGATCGACGAAGCCGTTCCGGCACCGGTGCTCACCGCGGCGCTCTACGAGCGCTTCTCCTCGCGCGGCGAGGCCGACTTCCAGAACAAACTCCTGTCGGCGATGCGCTTCCAGTTCGGCGGCCATGTGGAAAAACCCGGCGGGCCGTGAACCCCGTGGAGCGAACCATGACCGATGCCGAGCTCGATCTGTTGTCCATCAACACCATCCGCACGCTGTCGATCGATGCGGTGCAGGCCGCCAACTCCGGCCATCCGGGCACGCCGATGGCGCTGGCCCCGCTGGTCTATACGCTGTGGAACAAGGTCATGCGCTTCGACCCGCAGGACCCGATCTGGCCCGGCCGGGACCGTTTCGTGCTCTCCAACGGCCACGCGTCGATGCTTCTGTGGTCGGTGCTGCACCTGAGCGGCACGATGGCGGTGAATGCCGAGTACGAACTGCTCGGCGCGCCCTCCGTCACGCTGGACGACATCAAGCGCTTTCGCCAGTTCGGCAGCAAGGCGCCGGGCCACCCCGAGTACCACTGGGTGTCCGGCGTCGAGACCACCACCGGACCGCTCGGCCAGGGCGTCGCCACCAGCGTGGGCATGGCCATGGCGCAGCGCTGGCTCGCCAACCGCTATCACCAGGACGGCATCGCACTCTTCGACTACCGCATCTATGCGGTCTGCGGCGACGGCTGCCTGATGGAGGGCGTCGCGTCCGAGGCGGCGTCGCTGGCCGGCCACCTCGGGCTCGAGAACCTGTGCTGGATCTACGACAACAACCAGATCACGATCGAAGGCAGCACCCGGATCACTTTCACTGAAGACGTGGCGATGCGTTTCTCCGCCTACCACTGGAACGTGCTGCGGGTCAGCGACGCCAACGATACGGGGATGATCGAGGAGGCGATCTCGACCTTTCGAAAGACCCGGGGCCGGCCGACGCTGATCATTCTCGACAGTCACATCGGCTGGGGTTCGCCGCACCGCCATGACACGGCCGCCGCGCACGGCGAGCCGCTGGGCGAAGAGGAAGTCCGCCTCACCAAGCGCGGCTACGGCTGGCCCGAAGACGCCAGCTTCCTGGTGCCCGATGGCGTGCGCGAGCATTTCCAGACCGGCATCGGCGCCCGCGGCGCTGCCGCGCGCAGCGCCTGGAACCAGGCCTTCGCCCGCTACCGGACGCGCTTCCCTGCCCTCGCGCTCGAGATCGAGCAGGCGCAGCGGCGCGAGCTGCCCTCCGGCTGGGACCGGAACCTCCCGGTGTTCCCGGCCGATGCCAAGGGCCTGGCCGGGCGCGATGCGTCGGGCCAGGTTCTCAACGTGCTGGCGCAGAACGTGCCGTGGTTCATCGGCGGCTCGGCCGACCTCGGGTCCTCGAACAAGACCACGCTGAAGTACGCCGGCGCCGGCGATTTCGAGCCCGCGAGCCCGGGCGGAAAGAACATTCACTTCGGCATCCGGGAGCATGCGATGGCGGCAGCCGTCAACGGCATGGCGCTGTCCAAGCTGCGGCCCTTCGGCGCCACCTTCTTCATCTTCAGCGACTACGCACGGCCGGCCATCCGGCTGTCGGCCTTGATGGAGCTGCCGACGCTGTTCGTCTTCACGCACGATGCGATGGGCGACGGCGAGGACGGGCCGACCCACCAGCCGATCGAGCAGCTGGCGTCGCTGCGCGCGATGCCGGGCCTCACCGTGCTGCGCCCGGGCGATGCCAACGAGGTGGTCGAAGCCTACCGCGTGGCGCTGCAGTCGCAGCACCGGCCGACCGCTATGGTGCTCTCGCGCCAGCCGTTGCCGACCCTCGACCGCAGCCGGCTCGCCCCGGCCTCCGGCGTGGCGCGAGGCGCCTACGTGCTGGCCGATCCGCCGGGCGACGCCGCCCCCGACCTGATCCTGATCGCCAGCGGCAGCGAGGTCAGCGTGGCCTTGCAGGCGCACGAGCAATTGCTGGCCCAGGGCCTGCGATCGCGCGTGGTGTCGATGCCCTCGTGGGACCTGTTCGAGCAGCAGACGCCGGCCTACCGCACCGCCGTGCTGCCGCCTTCGGTGACTGCGCGCGTGGCCGTCGAACAGGCCTCGGCCTTCGGGTGGGAGCGCTACGTCGGCTCGCTCGGCAAGGTGGTCGGCATGCAGACCTTCGGAGCCTCGGCGCCGCTCGCCGAACTGCAGAAGGCGTTCGGCTTCACGGTCGACAACGTGGTCGCGGTCGCGCGCTCGGTCCACCAGGCTGCCGCTTGACGGCAACGGAAAACTATGGGCGGGCTCGCCCTTCGCCCTGACTCCCCGGACCCGGTTGCAGGTTGCCGAGGCGCATCGAGCAGCGCGTACCGCGGCCCGCGATCGAATCGAGCCGCACCTCCGACTTGAGGGCCTTGGCCAGTCGCGCGACCAGGGACAGCCCGAGCCCGACGCCGTCGACCGCGGGCGTCGCGGCATCGTTCACGCGGTAGAACTCCTCGAACACCTTCTCGATCTTGTCGGCCGGGATGCCGACCCCCTGGTCGAACACCTCGACCACGACATCGCCCTGTTGCAGCCGGGCGGCCAGCAGGATCTTCTTGCCGGGCTGGCTGTACTTGATGGAATTCGACAGCACGTTGCCCACCATCCGGCGCAGGCGCACGGGATCCGAATGGATCACCGCATGGCCTGCACGCACGCGCAGACGGATGTTCTTCGCCTCCGCCAGCGGCTCGTACTGCAGTTGCAGGTCGCGCACGATGTCGGCGATCTGGACCGGCTCGATCGTCAGGTGCACCTGCCCGCTTTCAAGGATGGACAGGTCGAAGAGAGAGTCGAACAGATGGCTGACCGCCGCCGTGGCCTTGGCGATCTTGGGCGCCAGTTCGGCGTGCGTCTCCGGGTTGTCCTTGAGGAAGTCGGCGTACAGCGCCAGCGCCGAAACCGGCTGGCGCATGTCGTGGGTCGCGGCGGCGAGGAAGCGATTCTTGGTCCTCACCGCCTCGGTGGCCTGCCGCTCTTTCAGGGCCAGATCGTATTGAAGGCCGAAGTGCTCCTCCTGATTGGCATGGATCGCCCTGCCCAGCCCGACGATCACCGCCCAATGCAGCAGCGTGAGCGCCACGAACCAGTAGTTCACCGAGCCCCGCATCGGCCCGCGGACAACCCCGTACAGGACGCAGGTCAACATGACGAGGAAGAGCGAATTCACCGACCAGTGGAACACGAACGGCACCAGCGCGAGGCGGGTGATCGGCCCGTAGACGACCAGCGTCAGCACCAGCCAGCAGCTGAACTGGTTCACCTCCGGAAGGCGGCCGAAGAAGAGGAGCACCGACGCACCCCAGAACGGCGCCTCCAGAATGAAGACCGGCGCCGCCCTGGCGAGCAGCAGGGCCAGCGTGTCGAAGCCGGCGCCCCGGTGGTCGCGCAGGTAGACCTGCCCCACCCGCCAGCGCATCGCCGCGATCAGCAAGCCCGCGACCAGCCAGGCCGACACCGCCAGATGGTTCCCCTTGCCCCAGCACAGCGCCGCCATGGTCAGGATCAGCAGCACGCCCAGAGGCTGGCGGGTGCGCGACAGGCGCAGGAAGCTGCGGGTCAGCTGGCCCAGGATCCAGCGGGCGCGCAAGGCGGGCGCGTCCTCCTCGACTTCGCCCGGCGCCGGGTCGCTGCCGGGTTCTGCGCGCAACGACACCCGCGCGCGTGCCAGGACCGGCCTTGCATGGAACGACGCCTCGGGTGCCATTCTGAGTTTCAGAGTTTGGGTTGACTGACGAAGCCTCTCCGTTAGTCAAGCGCATCGCAACCCGGGATCACCCCCGGTTGCGTGCCGGGCACTTCTCGATGAAGGCCGGCAAACCAGTCGTTTGCCCTCTCGCGCGGGCGGCGGTTCGAAGGAATAATGCGGTCCGCATGAGACCAGTGCCTTCCGACCCCAAAGCCGTTGCCGGCGACAAACCCTCCACGCCTCAAGGCTCGACGGAGGATTCGCGGACCCTCCCCGCTCGGCTCGAAAGTTACCGGGCGAACCGCGCGCCGCGCTTCTCGAAGGGGTGGCTGGTGCTGGGCGGCCTGGCCACGGCAGCGGCGGTGTTCGCGCTGCTGCACTGACCGGCGCAGCGCGGCCTCGTTGCCGGCGTGATGGTGTAGGCGCATATCGCGTGTCATCCATTCGTACGCGCCGAAGGCGCGTCTCTCCTACGCGCTCTCGGGCCCTCGGAAGACGCGAGGCGCCTGCTCCGGCCCGCATGCTCTTCGCTTCCAACAACTCGAGGAGACAACGGTGATCAAGATCGGAATCGTGGATGACCATGCCATCGTTCGTTCGGGCCTGCGCGACTTCTTCTCTCAGCACGTGGACCTGCGCGTCGTCGGCGAGGCCGCCAATGGACGCGAAGCGATCGACCTGGTGCGCAATCACGAGATCGACGTGCTGGTCATGGACCTTTCGATGCCAGGCCAAAGCGGCATCGACGCCATCGCGATGGTCCGGGCCAAGGCCCCAGACACCGGCATCCTGATCCTGAGCGGCTATCCGGAGGAGCACTACGCGATGAACCTGATCCGCCAGGGCGCGAGCGGCTATCTCAACAAGGAATGCGATCCGCAGGAAATCGTCGAGGCGATCCGGACGATCTCGCTCGGACGGCGTTACATCACGCCGGGCGTGGCCGAACTTCTGGCCCGCCAGCTCGACCGCAACACCGACGCAGCGCCGCACGAGCAGCTCTCCGAACGCGAGTTCCAGGTCTTCCTCAAACTGGCGACCGGCGAGACCGCAGGCACCATCGCGGAGCACCTGTCGCTCTCGGTCAAGACCGTGAGCACGTACCGCAGCCGGCTGATGGAAAAGATGAACCTCGCTTCCAACAGCGACCTCACCTACTACGCGCTGAAGAACCAGTTGATCAACTGAGGGCCGCGGCCGGCGCACCGGCCGCATGGCACGCGACGCTTCGCCGACTTGTGCCTCCGTTCTGTGGATAACACTGTGTGAAGTGGCGGGACACCCGTGCCCGAAGCGTGGCCCCGCGCGGGGATCCGCCTCATTGCCTCCGAAACAGGCAGTGCGGCCAAACACCCTGCTTCCGGCGGCACCGTTAAGCTATACGGCCCCTTCGACAGCCGAAATTCCAATGACCACCATCCAGTCCAGACGCAAGCTCATCGTGATCATCCTGCTGTGCGTGGCGGTGGGCGGCGCGGTCATGCGGCATCGGGCTGCGCCCGGCTCGACGGCGCGAGACGTCGGAACCCTGCTGATGCTGCTGTGGGTGCCGATCATCGGCAACGTCATCACGTGGCTCATCGCGCGACTGCGGCGACCTGCAGTGTCCGCGCCCTCTCCCTTCGACGCCCGGACGGTGTTCGAACCTCAGCTTCAGGTCGAACTCACGCTGCGTCCGCCCAAGCTGCCATCCGAGGACGTGCCCGTCGCCGCCGGCGAACACCGTTGCGCGCTGGTGGTCGGCAACGAGGCTTTTTCGGCCCGCTGGTGGGTGTCTCCGGAGCAAAGGTTCCGTCGCGGCGCGACGCAGGCGCTGGGCGTCGAATTCGTGGCGCCGCACCTCGCGCTGCCCAAGTTCGAGCCCGGCGCCAGCTTCAGGATGCTGGTCGGCGATTCATTCGTCGGCGATGGCCGCGTGCTCGCGGCCATCGAGCCGGGTCGCGCCGACTAGCGCAGGTCCCGACGGGCCAGCAGCACGTTGCCGCCGGTGGTGTTGAATGAAATGGTCGGCGCGCTGAAATCGCTGAGCGGCGCACCCAGGCCGATCTCCCCGCTGCCGTGCAGCACGCACTCGTCGCGCCGGAGCGCGATCTCGCCGCTGGCGCCAGCCGTACCGTGGAAGCGCACCCAGGTGCCGTAGGTGCTGACGTCGACCAGCACGCAGCTGCCCTGGCGGGCCTCGATCCTCGCGTGCAGCCGCGACACCCGCGGATCGTTCACCACGAACTGGGCCTCGTCGACCCGTCCCAGATGAATGGGCAGCTCCGCGGCGCGGAACATCGAGCGCACGTCGAGCCAGGCCAGCTCGATCTGGCCGAAGGACGAATCGGCTCCGCGCGGCTGCTGAACCAGCGACGCCGGCATCGTCAGGAATTCGGAGACCTCGTCCTGCCAGTCGACGCGGTGCACCACCGGCATCTCGTTCTTGCCCCGGATATTGATCGGCCCCAGGCTGCGGTGGCGGACCTCGCCGCCGTGCAGTTGTTCGATGACCGACTCGGTGGCCCAGATCTGCCCGGGGCCGGCCAGGTCACTGAGGCGCGAAGCGAGGTTGACCGCATCGCCATAGCAATCGCCGTCGACCTCCACGATCTCGCCGCTGGCCACGCCGATCTGGAGCTCCATGCGCAAAGGCGCCGGCCAGGTCTGAAGCCGCTTCTGGTGGTTGCGCTGCATCTCCAGAACGGCGCGGGTGGCACTCACGCCCTCCGCGAAGACTGCAAAAACGCCATCGCCCAGCGATTTCACGACGCGGCCGCCGTGGGATTCGCAGACGCCGCCGATCCACTGCGTCAAGCGGGTCACGGTTTCGGTGGCGCGCGCATTCCCCATAGCCTCGAAGACTCTGGTGCTTCCCGTCAAATCGGCAAATACGACAGTGGAATTGGCGCCCATGTTGTGCAGTTTTTGGTAGCTCTCGCCATTCGATTATGGCAAAGCAACGCCCAAACACGGTCTCAAACGCGCAAATCGGGCCTGCCGAACCTCAAGCTGTTGCTTTTTCATTTCGACACAGTCCGTAGTACTAATTTTCGATCACAAATTAGAACTTAGGTATCAGTTCTTCGACCACTTCTTGAACAGTTTCGTGAAGTATGTTGTTTTTGAACATGAAATGATGTTTCCACGCTTGTGTGGCGCGGGGGCCAGGCTTAACGTAGCGTCCATCAAGGCTTTCGGCAACCGCCTGCATCCCATGGTGTCACCCAGCAGTCTCCTCCGCTTTCTGTCCATCCCGGGCTTCGGCTTTCGCCGTTCCCCGGATCGCCAGATGGGCCAGATCCGTACTGCGATGTTGTCCCTGCTGCAGGTCCACGGCGGCCACACGATGCAGCGCGTCGCGCAGCGGGTGCGTTTCGCCGGCGACCTCGAAGCGCTCTGGTATCTGCGCCAGGACGTGCTGACCGCCCTCAGTGCCGTCGATGGCGAAGTCGCCGCACGGCGCCAGATGCACCAGATCAATCGCCTGTTCAAGGGCGGCCTCCCCGGCGCCATGGGTCCCCGGACGCATTTACATAGCTGACCCCCAGGTTGCCCGCACTTCGTGTCGGGCGCCCACCCCCTTTCATGGGGCAACACCGGCGGCCCGGCAAAGCCGGTTCCGCGGTGTTTCACCAACGGGCCTGGCTTCGCCGGCCAACTCAAACCCATCGCCGCTTCTCGTTGACCGGCTGCGCGCAGCGCGCCTGTTCGTGGGCCGCCACGGAACCGGCTTTGCCGGGCCGTGGGCGGCGCCCCCGGTAGGGGGTGGGCGCCCGACACGAAGTGCGGGCAACCTGGGGGCGAGCTCAGTGCTTGTGTCCCCAGACCATGAAGACGTCCCGGCCGTCGGCGGCAAGCTCCACCTTGGCGCCGACCGGCAGCAGCACCTTGGTCGGTACATGACCGAACGGCAGCCCGGTCAGCACCGGCGTCTTGATCAGCTCGCGCAGGCGGGCGACCGCGGTCTGCATGCCGAAGCCGCGGTCGTGCGGAGCTTTGCGGATGCCCGTGAACTGCCCGAACACGATCGCCTTCTGCCGTCCCAGCACGCCCGCATGGCGAAGCTGGTCGAGCATGCGCTCGACCCGGTACGGATGCTCGTTGACGTCCTCCAGGAACAGCACGCCCTTGTCGACGGCCGGGAACCAGGGCGTGCCCAGCAGGCTGGTCAGCACGCACAGGTTGCCGCCCCACAGCACCGCGCCGTGGATGCTGCGCAGCGCCGGCAGGTCGGCGCTGTCGCGTGCAGGCATGCGCCAGCCGGTGCCTTCGCCCTGCCCGCTCAGCAGGTCGCCGAAGCAGGCTTCCATGATGTCGTCGGCCCCCGCTTCGGCGCCGAAGTCCTCGCCGACCGCGGGGCCGGCCCAGGTCACGGCGCCGGTCTTGGCCAGCAGCGCACTCTGAAAAGCCGTGAAGTCGCTGAGCCCGACGAACTCGGTGCCGCGATGGATCGCCTTGGCCACCGCCTTGTAGGGAATCGCGTCGAGGATCCGGGTGAGGCCGTAGCCGCCGCGCGAGATCAACGCCACGTCGGCGCCACTGGCTGCGGCGCGCGAGATCGCGGCCAGGCGCGTCGCATCGTCGCCGGCGAAGCGTTGATGGGTGGCGAGCGCGGCCTCGTCGAGTTCGACTTCGTGGCCGAGGGCCTGGAGCCGCTTGACGCCACGCTTGAATGCGGCCTTGTCGCGCACGGCGCTGGAGGGCGAATAGATGTAGATGTGCTTTTTCACGGGGCGAAGTATCCCATTGCCTCCCGGGCGAGCCGCGCCGCCTGATCCGGCGTCGGACCGGAGACATGCTTCGGGATCGGGCCCAGGGCCCGCAAGGCGGCCTCGTAGCCGCGATCGGGGAACGGCGCGCGCCAGGCGGCGGCCACCGGCCCGGCGCCGTCCGGCGCCAGCATCACGACCGGGAAACGTCCGGGCGCGGCGTCGGCCAGCAGCGAGGCCCAAGCCGTGGCGCCGGCGCTGTGCAGCAGCGCCAGCGGCCCGGGGGTCAGTCGCTCCTGTTGCGCGAGCCGCTGCAGCCACTCGAGCAGCAGGTCGCGGTGCCAGTCGACGCTGTGCGCCGCTTGCCGCTTGGGCTTGTCGCTCTGGCCGAAGCCGATCAGGTCGGGCGCCAGCACCCGAAGCCCCGGCACACCCACGACGTGCCGAAAGAAGTAGCTCCATTCGCCCGGACCGTGCAGGCACAGGCAGGTGCAAGCCGCGTCGAGCGGGCCTTCGTCCAGGTAGTGCATGCGCCAGCCGTGCTGGCTCGGCAGATCGCTCACGTGGTGCGGCGCGAACGGGTAGTCGCCCAGTTCGGCGAAACGGTCGGCTGGTGTTCGCAGGGCATCGTCGCGCAAGGGCTCGGCTGCTTCGCGGACGGCGCTGCGGCGGTCCCGGAAGAAGGCTTGCAAGAGCGCCTGGCAGTCGGCGGCGAGCACGCCGCCCTGCACTTCCGTGCGATGGTTGAGCCGCGGCTCGCGGAACAGGTCGAGCACCGATCCCGCGGCACCGGTCTTCGGATCCGCGGCGCCGAAGACCACCCGGGCCAGCCGCGCATGGAGCATGGCGCCGGCGCACATCGCGCACGGCTCGAGCGTCACGAACAGTTCGCAGCCATCGAGCCGGTAGTTGCCGAGCGCGGCACCCCCCGCGCGCAGCGCATTGATCTCGGCATGTGCGCTCGGGTCGTGCAGCGCGATCGGCGCGTTGCGGCCGCTGGCGACGCGTTGGCCGTCCTTGACCAGCACCGCGCCGATGGGCACCTCGCCGGCCTCGGCGGCTTGCCGCGCCTCGGCCAGCGCCAGCGCCATCCAGTCGGCGTCAGTTGCCATCGGGCATCGGTCGCGGCTGCATGGCGGCATCGAGCGACTGCTTGACCTGCTGCTGGATCTGCTGGCTCTGCGCGCGCGCGTCGCCGGCCGGGGCTCCGGCGGTCGCGGCCGGCCCCGCCGGCAGCACCGGCGCCGCGACGCCACCCAGCTGCTTCTTGACCAGCAGCCCGACGATGACCAGCGCGAGCAGGAGTCCGATGAGTCCGAGCGCGCGCATCTCAGGCCTCCCCTGCCATGCCAAGCCGCAGCATCCAGTCCGCGAGCGCGCGCTCGTCGGACGTGCCTTCGCCGTAGACGGCGAACATCGCGGCGTGCGATTCCTTTCGATGCTGGTTGAGCTTGACCTTGCATTGCAGCGCCGTCACCTTCAGCTCGAAGCCGACGATGCCGTTGAGCATCTTGTGCTGGAAATCCTGGCCGAGGTCGCGCCATTGCTGCGCATAGGCCGGTTCGTGCTGGCCGATCAGGCGCTTGAGCAGCGTGTCCTTTTCCTGGGCTTCTTCGATCAGCCGCGCCTCGACCGTGCAATGGACGGCCAGGTAGTTCCAGGTCGGCACCCGCGCCAGGTCCGGGTAGACCGATGGCGAAAGGTAGGCGTGCGGCCCGAGGAAGCTCACGAGTGCCCGCGGCCGCGCCTGCAGGTGGCGCCAGTGCGGATTGGGCTTGGCGCAATGGCCGAAGAGCACGAAGTCGTCCGGCCCGCGTTCGTCGAGGACGAGCGGCAGGTGCGTGACGGTGGGCAGGCCCTCGTCGTCGTTCGAGATCAGGCTGGCGAACGGATGGTCGCGCATGAGCTGCGCGGCGACGGCGCGGTCGGTGACGTTGAACTGCGGCGGCATGTACATGGGGCGTGATCCTGCGATCCCGGAACGGGGTCGCCCGATTGTCCCCGAGCCGCCCTACCTTGCGCCTGCGGCGCGCAGCTTTTCCACCATCGCGCCGTAGCCGCGCGCGCTCGCGAGTTGCAGCGGCGTGTTGCCCTGGCGATCCGCCAGCTGGAGACTGGCACCGGCGTCGACCAGCGCCGCCAGCGCGCGCTGATGGCGCGGACCGCCGTCGCCGAGCACGATCACCTCGATCAGCGCGGTCCAGTGCAGGTTGTTGACGTGGTCCAGCGGTGCGCCGGCGGCGATCAGCCGGCGCACCACCTCGTCATGCCCGAGGTGGGCCGCGGCGATCAGCGCCGTGCCGTCGTAGCGGCTGGTGGTCTGGCCCGCACTGGCGCCCAGCGAGAGCAGCAGCGCCAGCGTCGGCACGTCGTCGGCGACCGCGGCGATGGTCACGGCGTCGTAGCGGTCGTTCTCGAGCGGATCGAGCTTCGCACCGGCCTTTGCCAGGGCGGCGATGGCTTCGCGCTGCCGTGCGTGGGTCGCCACTTGCAGCGGTGTGCGTCCGAGGCCGTCGCGCGCCTCGAGGTCGGCGCCGCCGGCGATCAGCGCCTGGAGCTGCGGCAGGTCGCCGCGCCAGGCCGCTCGGTGCAGGCCCTGGTAGGCCCGCACCTCGTCGGCGGTCGGCGCCACCTGGGCCGCGACGGGGCCGGCCAGGCCGGTGGCGACCAGCGCCAGGGCGACAAGGACGGCCTTCATCGCGTTCAGCCGAGCTGGCCCTTGATCTTGTCGATCGCCGTGTTGGCGCATTGCTCGTCGAGGTGCCCGCCCGGCGCGCCGCCGACGCCGACCGCGCCGATGACTTCGTTGCCCGACTTGACCGGCACGCCGCCGCCCAGCAGCAGGAAGCCGGGGATGTTCACGAGATTCGCCGCCGCGGGGTTCTTTTGCGCGTTCTCCATCATCGCCAGGGTCGGCGTCTTGGCCGAGGCCGAGGTCCAGGCCTTGCGCTCGCTCGCCGCCAGTGTGTGGGAGCCGGCATTGTTGGCGCGCTGCACGGCGCGCACGGTGCCGGCGCGATCGACCACGGTCGCGGCGACCGCGTAGCCGTTGGCGGCGCAGGCGGCGACTGCCGCACCGGCGATCTCGTTCGCGAGTTCGAGCGACATGTTCTTCTCGGCCCGTACGGACGGGCTCGGTGCCGGTGCCGGTGCCGGGGCCTGGGCCTGCACGCTCAATGCGGAAGCGGTGAGCAGGGCGGCGAGGCTGGCGAGGCGAATGGACGGGTGCATGAAGAAGTTCTCCGAAAGGGGTTGAGCAGGTTGCGCCGGCACACCGCCGACGGCAACGCCACTTTAGGAATCACGGCGCCCGGCGGCCATTCGTACGGCTACCTCCGGCACTCCGTAGAACTACGGAGCGTCGACCAGTCCGGCGTAGCGTCGGATCAGCTGTGCCAGCGAGTCGCATTCGAGCTTGGCGAACAGGTTGGCCCGGTGCGACTCCACCGTGCGTGGCGAGAGGGTCAGCGCGCGTGCGATCTCCTTGTTGGTCAGGCCGGCGACGATGAAGCCCAGCACCTCGCGCTCGCGCTCGGACAGCTGCTGATGGCGCTCGCGCGCCGCCTGGTCGGCCTGGGTCCGCTCGCGCGAGTTGACATGCTGGCGCACCGCCTGCTGCAGCGCCTCGAGCAGCTGCTCGTCGTCCACCGGCTTCTCGAGGAACTCCGCCGCGCCCGCCTTGAAGGCGCGCCGGCACATCTCCACCGTGCCGTGCCCGGTGAGCATGATCACCGGCTGGTCGACGCCCTGCGCGATCAGGGTATCGAGCAGCGCGAGCCCGCCGATGCCGGGCATGCGCACGTCGAGCACGATGGCGCCGATGCCGCCGCGGTCGAAGCCGTCGAGGAACGCCTGCGGATCGGCCCAGGTCTGGGCCCGCAGGCCGACGGTGCCGATCAGCAGGGCCAGGCTCTCGCGCACCGCAAGGTCATCGTCGATCAGGTGGATCAGCGGGGACAGCGTTCCGCTCATGCCGGCCGCTCCGGATCGGCGCGGCTGGCGAGCGGCAGGCGCAGCGTGAAGCGCGCACCGCGCGGCGCGGCATGCTCGGCGCCGAGCGAGCCGCCCATGCCGCTGGCCAGCGTCTCGCACAGGCTCAGGCCGAGCCCGAGGCCGCCTTCGCGCGTGCTGTAGAAGGGCTCGAACACCCGCCGCAGGGTATCGGCCGGGAAGCCGGGCCCGTTGTCGGTCACGCTGAGGATGCCGCAGCCGTTGTCGAGGTCGATCGCCAGACGCAGGCTGCGCTCGCCGCGCGGCACCTCGTCGAGCGCCTGCAGCGCGTTCATCAGCAGGTTGTGGACGATCTGCTCCAGCGCCACCGGCTCGGCCTGAACCACCACCGGCGGGTGGGCCGCATCGTCGATCGCCGGCACCACGGTCCTGCGGCCCAGCTCGGGCGCGAGCAGGTGCAGTGCGCTGCGCAGGGTGTCCCGCAGCGCCACGGGCCGCATCTCGGCCTGCCGGTCGGGCCGCTCGATCACGCGGCGCAGCCGGCCCACCACCTCGGCGGCGCGACGCGCCTGTTCGGCGGCCTGTTTCATGGCGGAGCGCGCGGTCGCCAGTTCCGGCGGCTCCTCGTCGAGCAGCCGCCCCGCCGCCTGCGTGTTCGCCAGCACGGCCGTCAGCGGCTGGTTCAGTTCGTGCGCCATGCCGGCCGCCAGTTCGCCGAGGGCATTGAGGCGCGCCACCTGCCCCAGCCGCAGCAGTTCCTCGGCGCGGCGCCGCGCGACGCGCTGGCGCCGCAAGGCGCGGGCACCCCCCAGCACCGCGGCCATGGCGAGCGACCAGGCCGTCATGGCGGCCCAGGGCAGTTCGCGCCAGGACACGCGCCGTTCGGCCACCAGTTCGAAGGCCTGGCTCTCCGAGGCCAGCACCTTGCGGAAGCCGAACCGCCAGCCACCGTCGTCCGCGACCCGGTCGCCCGGCTGCACGACGAACCGCTGCCCGCCCTGCTCCAGGGTCACGCGCACCGGGCTGGCCTTCGGGTCCATCGGCCAGTCGCGCCAGGGCACGGCGGTGGCGAGGTCGATGGCAAGGGCGTAGCTGACGGGCAGCGCACCGATCACCAGCCGGTAGCGGCCATTCGAAAAATCGTCGGCGACGAATTCGGCCCGGTGCAATTCGCGCGAGCGGGCCTCCGCGCGGGCGAGCGACGGCTCCGGCCATGCCGCGCCGGCCTCGCGCCGCTGGACGTCGAGGATGGACGGATAGACCGAAGGCAGGCGCCGCTCGGGCCGCGCGGCGCCCGCCGCCGGCTCCAGCAAGGCCAGCGTTGCCAGCACGGCGTCGTACTGCACCACCTGCTGGCTCATGAGCCGATGCGCGATGCGGCCGTTGACCTCGAAATCCTCGTGCAGCTGCCGGATCTCGGCCCGCGCCAGCCACACCGCACCGGCGCCGGCGGCCAGCAGCCATGCGAGCCACCAGCCCCCTTGCGTACGCAACCATTGCCTCATGGCGCGGATTGTGCCCGCGGCGCGGACGCACCCGTGTCTGGCGCTTGCATTGGCTGCCTGCCTGCGCTCACAATCTGGGCGCCCGAGCGGCCCAACCACCCCGGGCTTCCGCATGTCAACACCCCTCCCCACTGAAGCGGCGACGGATCTCACGCAGGACTCGGCAACCCGCGTGGCCAAGCACATGGCCAAGACGCAAAGCCGGGACATGACGCGCCTGGTGCTCGGGCTGATCAAGCCCTACCGGGCCTGGCTCGTGATCGTCTTCGCGGCGATGATGGTCGAGATCCTCATGAGCCTGGCGGCGCCCTGGCCCCTCAAGCTGGTGCTCGACGACGCGCTGGGCACCCACCACCTGCCGCCGTGGCTCGAATGGGCGCATCAGTTCGGCATCGGCCGCCATACCCTGGGCGTCGCGCTGTTTGCCGGCATCGCCACCATCCTGATCGCGGTCATCGGCGGCATCGCGACCTACATCGACAACTACTACACCACCAGCATCGGACAGTGGGTCGCCAACGACCTGCGCCTGCGCATCTACGAGCACCTGCACCGG